>NZ_JACHFL010000011.1 GCF_014201875.1 Deinococcus humi
CGGCATTCGAGCCTGGGATACTTGACGCCCCTGGAAGCCGAGTGCCAGGCTACAGCTGCTTAACCTTAGCGACTCGAAACCGAGTCAACCCCACCGCTTATTGACCGCGCTCTGGATGATAGACGTCTGCTACTCGTCGTCGACGGCCTAGACGAGTATGTGCGTTCGGACTACGGTGAGCTCGCGCTCGACCGGTTGCGAGTATTCGTGCAGCAACGTGGCGTGCCAGTGCTACTCTCCAGCCGTCCGGACGGCTACAAGCTGTTCAAGGCTAAGCTGAGTGGTTGGGCAGACGGCCATATTGCCGATCTTTCCGAATTGCAACAACGCCGCCTGGCTACCACCTGGTTTGCACACCAGTTGCGAAATGCGAACGAAGACTTGGCTGATGAAGTGGTGTCGCAACGGACCATGGCCGAGGTAGAGACCTTCTTCGAGGATCTGCACGACTCGCCAGACCTTGCACAACTGGCAGCCGTACCGCTCCTGCTGTGCCTGCTCATTGCCCTACGCCGCGCTGAGGTCGCCTTGCCACGCAGTCGATTCCGGGTGTACGAGGAAGTGGTTAAGCACCTCCTAGAGGCGCATCCCCGGCGGCGGCGGCGAGCGGCAGCAATGGCAGACGACGACAACACTCTTTCATCCACTGATATGCGACAAGCCTTTGAGCGCCTTGCTTATGAAATGCACTGTGCGTATCCCGAGGGTATGATCCCCATTGAAACCGCCAGCGAGGTCGTCGCTGCGTATTTGCAGGATGGTGAAGTGGGCGTGGGCCTTGAGAGGATTGAAGCCCGCAGGGTTGGGGCACGCCTCGTGGACGTCGGGGAGACCAACACAGGCTTGCTGGTAGGGCGCTCTCCGCGCGAGGCAGGTTTTTTCCACCGGTCGCTGCAGGAGTTCCTGGCGGCGGGGTATCTCTCACGCATCAATGATCAGTTGGAAGTTGTCCAGACGCGCCGCCTCGACCCTCAATGGCGTGAGGTCTTGCTGGGCGCGCTGCACTTCACACGACGTACGCAGGATGCAAGGGAATTCATTAATAGGCTGCGCGCTCCAGGGGGCACCGTTGCGCAACGGCAACATTTGGCTCAACTGTTGGCAGAGGCAGCGTTCGGGGAATTTCCGGTTCCACCTGCAGTCGCGCAGGAGATTGCTCGAGATACCCTAACGGCCATTGAGCATGAGACATGGGCGCCGCAGCGCGAGCGGCTTCTGAGTCATTCACTCGATGGTCTGCAATCTGCCAAGGTGCGCGATCTGGTGCACGAGCGGCTTCGCCGGTGGTTCCCCGAGCGTCTGCGCCACCCTGCAGCCGTACTTGAGGCCATGGGTACATGGCCAATTGAGGACGAAACTGTTTCACTTCTCCTCCGCGGGTTGCATGCAGAAGATGCCTCCAGACGGATCAGTGCTGCCAAAGCACTCGCCGCTCTGGGCTGCCAGCAACCTACGCTGTTCAATGAACTTGCCCGCGTCGCTATGCAGGCGCAGTCGCTTGACGCCCAGGCAGGTGCTGTTTACGCACTCGTCCGGGGATGGCCCGAGGCCCTCGACCTTTCAGAGATGCTTGACTATCACGCTACCTCACCTGACCCAGATCAACGCCTTATTGCCTACGCTGGCTTAGCTAAGCAGGGGCGACTCGGTGACGAACAGCTGGAGGAGGTTCTACACTTTCGCAGTTATCGAAGCGAAATTTCTTACTTCCTTCGCCATCTGGTAGTTGAAGTATTGGTCCAGGGATGGCCAGGCGATCTGCGAGTAAGAGACGCTTGTCTGTCTGGCCTTTCTCAGGCGGGGATGGACAAGGATTTGAATTGGCAGGTGCTGTTCCAGGGTTTCGCTTCCGATCTTCGAGTGCAGGACGCCGTCAGTGAAGAAATCCGGGAGAAGGAGAGTCCGTTCTTAAGTCTGCACGATGCGTGGCCGCAATTGCTGCGCCGTTTTCGTGACGTCCCTGCTCTGGTACGGGCTATCGAAGTACGTCTGAAACGCGGCGATCTGACAGACCATGACCTTCACTTCGCTTCCCTGATCGGCCAAACTGCCTTCTCCAAAACAAAACTACTTGAGAATCTCAACGACGATTACCGACACTGGCCGGCCGAGGCTCTTCTTGAGGGTTGGGGCATGGATGACCCTGAGATAGCCCCCCGGCTTCTGGAACTTGCCACTGGACCGGACGATGTGGCTGCCAGTATCGCGTTCCTCATTCCCGATATCCTGCGCGATCCAGCCACAGCACGTCAACGGCTGATAGCCTTGCTGCGCGACCCAAAGTGTGCACGGCCCGATTTCGTGTTGAATGGACTTTACAAAGTAGGTGTGGGTGAAGATGGCCAGTCCATTCTCGATGCCGCCTTGATCTACCTCGACAGGTCGTCTAACGGAGCCGATTACGTATTCCGTCTATTTCCTCAAGAAACGCGTGTGCTGAGGTATGCCGAGCAATTGTTGGAGAAGGGAGCGGGATGGGCGGCAGGTGCCATTGCTCATTACTTAGGTCACGAAGAATCCATTCGTCGGGCGCTGCGAGACCAGTCTATGCCACTTGACCCCGGCTTACGTTTCGCCATCGCTTCTAAGCTGCGGCAGCGCCTGGGAGACCCTGAGGAAGTGCTGAGCTTACTGGAGGCACACCACGAAGAAAGCGACGTAGAGACGCGTGTGCAGTGCTCCATTAGTTTGGCCCATCGTGCCCGGACGGAAGGGCGCCAACTCGCGCCGACTATTGAGTACTTCATGCAGGAGATGCATGCGCATCGCGTGTCCCTCAGAGTTGCCATGCGAACGGGCATTGCTGGACTGCTAACTCTCAGAGCAATTGATGCACTCACCGTCGAAGTTCATGGCCGCAGAATTTTAGATTGGATCCCATTGTTGCTTGATAACTATGAAACGCCTGGAAATTTTGTGGCCACGGTCGCGCGGCACTGGGAAGACGTCCGAGACGTCGTGAGGCCAGCTCTCACTGAGGGTCGGGAAGGGGGCTTTGCTCGTGAAGTAGGCCTTGAAGCATTAGCAGCATATGCCGATGGGTCTTCGCTGGCCGGGCAAGACCTTCTAGAGGTTATAGAGCGTGATCGGACAATCAGGCATTCACCAGCCGTATTGCGCTTCCTGGGACGCGTACTTCCCGGAAGCGGGCTCTTGTTGGAAGCATGCCTGGATGTGCTCCGCGAGGAAAATCCCCGCCGAGACACCTCTCTTGCGGCAGCTCAGCTGCTGGGCAAATATTTTGGAGGGAACATCTCTGTGCTGGAACGGCTCACCACAGCCACCGGCAGCGTGCCCCCTCAAGAGGACGTCCTAATGGCCATTGTTGAAGGTTGGCCGGAGAGTCCTGTCGTCAAGGAAGCCTATGACTGGTACACATTGAACAGAGAGAGCCTGTCCTACTCTCTCTATTTCCGTCTGGCGGGCCTGCATTCTACTCCAGAGCAACTAATTACGGCGCTGAACGCTACGTTCAAGAGCTGTGCAGCTGCACCTGCGATTGCCTCTCAAAGCATTGTGCCTCCGTTGGTCCGACGTTTGCGACAGGACCCGGCGTTTGGCACGGCGTTGGCCACATGGTTGACGACCGATCGCAATCCGTCAGCCATTGCCACTATCCCGCGGCTCTTAGCACGCGCCGGAGTACTTTCCGATGAGCTTAGAGAATGGTGCGCCACAGAAATCGAACGGCTGAGTGGAGAGAACACCACCGCGCCGATAGGAACCGACTTAATTGCAGGTCGCGTGCGGCCTGTACTGCATAGCCTTCTGGATGCCATTTGAACAGCGGCAATTACACTCCTAACATTATGTGATTTCGCTTTCTGGCTGACGTTAAGAGAGCGATGAAGTGCAAAGCGTATGTTTCCCGCGCTCGACAAGGCGGGCGAATGTCGAATTGCGGATAAGGAGGCATCGTCTTACCACGCTCCATCTCCGTCGGGTGAGCATCTTCACGGCGCAGGTCTGAAGCATGCCCAACTGCATGTACCAGAGGCAGTTGGCTATACACGAGAAAGTCCGCTTCAGGATCTACTTCCAACCTTTCGGTAATACACGTCATCCAGCCAGCCGCACTCCCGAAGCTGATGCATACGCCAAGCGCCAGGCCGCGTCAGGTGCAGTTCCGCTTTGGGGATGAGGGTACGTTGCAGCGCCTCGGCAAGTTGCGCGTAGGCTGGGCAGCCCCAGAATTCCGCATTAGTGGCCTGCTACAGCACGCGGTAGTAATGCCGTTCCCATCCGGTGTCATCAAGCAGCTGCACTAGGCGGGCGGCGCCTTCTTTGAATCGTTTCCCAGCGGTACTTTGGATGTGTGGTGGCAATCCGGCTGAGGCTCTACACTAGCTCCTGCGGTGTCTGCACCTACTGGCGAGATCCATGGAGCTGCCCATGTGTCTTCTCCACAGTTCCGTCTCCCTCCGCTTGCACCTTAGACGGCTCCTTCCGTTTCAGGAGTATGGACAACAGCAGACTGGGTGGTTGGGAGGATCCAGCGTTGCAGCTGGATGGCCCGAAGAATAGGAATCGCTGGCTGCGCCGTAAGCATGGCCAAACCCAACAGCAGCATCTCGGTAAGAAACTGTGCGAGAGCGTAGATCAGCCGTGTGTCGGCAGTAACTGGCGTTGGTGCCTGCATAGAGAGGCCCACATACAGGGCCAGAGCAAGGAGGACGACACTTGACGCCAAGAAGAGAGTCATAACTCCTCGGGCGAAAAGGCTTACGCCGCGTTTGAGGTGACCTTTATCGGTGAATTTCAGGTGGGGGAGAGCCTTTTTAATGGCCTGCCAACCGAACCGGTGCGCGCAACGCTGCTGCAACTTGATGAGTTCCTGGCGACGGGCTGGCAGGGTCACGATGCCGGTAGCTTCTTGGAACACCAGCATGCCTCGTTGTTCTTCGAGGACGCGTTTGAGATCGGGGTCTGGTTCAGAATGAATCTGCTCATCCAGGATTTTGACGCGGTTGCGTCGGCGCGCTTCAAAGGGTGTGGTCCAACTGCTCGAGTCGGAGAACAGGCGAAGGCCGACATTCCACGCGCCGTACACCAGGAGGGGAATGAGGATAAGCCGACCAGTAATCCCTATTTCTTTAAGTGCATCCATGATTTCCAAAAGGTGTCCTCCCTGAGGCAGATCTCTCTTTTTTGATTACGTAATAGAGATCGAAGAGTTTCCTCGCGCGTGTTTGGATAAAGGAAAGCCGCAGTATCTGACGCTTCAGCGAAGGTGAGGCCAGAAGGGTTGTGACAAGTTTTTGGCGTTAAGGATGCCGAGACGCATTCCTCGCCCACGGTTTCGCGCTGGCGAGAGCCACTGACCTCGGGGTTTAGGATCAGCAGACTCCGGAACTTGTCGGAGTCGGACTCGTTGATGTGGTGCCTGCAGAAGTGCAAGCGGTTATTGACAAATCGGGAGCCACCAATTTTGCTCCGCTTTTACAACACATCACGGAGATCGCCTATTCAACGATGTATGGAACGACGACGAACGCGTCGAAACGCTTTCGACTTGCCGAGCTCGCAATTGCCCGGGCGAATCAGATCCCCTGCCTTGAATTTCTCTAGGTTTCTGGAGAGCCAATTCGATCAAGAATGGGGATGAGCGAAGCCTGTCTCCCCTAATGTACTGGCCGCCTGGCTGTCGCTGCGCTGAATTGGCGAAGTGACGTCAATGATAGATGGAGTTGATCTTTCAACGCTGTCCATCAGCGTGTGCAGGTGTTCACTCTCCTCCACCGTAATCGGCACCAATCCGAGGCGTTAACCCCAGCCAGGGGCTGTTGGAGAGTTTGGTGGCTGGTGCTAAACAGTTGGGTTCCTCTGCAATGGCGAGGCTAGCTCAGGTTTGAATTGTCCGGGACGAGCTTCTTTTATCTAATCACTTTGACTGGCGTTAATAGACATGGACCATCCACTCCCCTATTTTTCCCATGCCTTCGCTCTGGCACAAGCTTGGAAAGGAGGATGGTAAGGATGGAGAGTGCGACTTTCTCTGCCCTATAATGTCAGTTAGAGAACGTACCATTGTTCAAAGCCCTATTCGCGCGGCTGGCCCTGAGCGAGTGGACCAGCTTTGTCACAAACAAGCTCCGCATTCTGTTCTGGCCTTAGTTGGTACTGCAGGCGATCGACGCGGGGCTACCATACATCCTGGGTGGCGGGAGCACCCGCCGAGCACCAGGCAGAGCTGCTGGAACTGCCCCGTTGGCGGAGCCACGCACCGCGAACTCAGGGACCGGCTGGCGACGCTGCGAGACCGGCCCACGCGCACGGCCCTCAACGAACGCGAGGTGGCCCAGCTGGGGCGCATGCTGGGTAGGGTGACGTGGCTGCAACGGCTGAACGACCAGGAACAGGCCGAGATCAACAAGTGGATGGGGCGGAGGCCCGAGGCGCTGAAAAAGGCGGTGGACCAGGGGTAACTATTCAGTAAAATGAGCCCATCTATCGAGCAAGACGTAAAGCCATTTAGGAGATACGGTGAAAAAAATTATACTGGCTACATTCTTAATCCTTGCTAATCCTGCCCATTCTATTAATCTAGACTCTAGTAACATAGATTGTGGAACATTTAAAGTTGATAACACATTAAATAGAGTGATAATGACTTGGAAAACATATGCAAGTTTCCCGAATAATCCCCAGTTGAAACTCGTCCAGGGTCTTATGCCAGATGATTACCTTGTCAAATGTCCTGGGATTTCTGTCTCTATCAAAAACGGAATTTGGAATATCTCTTTTGATAATAGAAAAGAGATGCAGAAAGTATTTCCAAAATTCTATATCGCCTTTGATTATGGCTATCAGTATCCTGAAACCAAGCAGGGCATTAGCGTGGGCAGTCTAGATTTCTCTTACGATGGGGTAGTGAAGTTGGACCAGAAGGTAGTGCTACCTGACGAAGCAGTGAACTCAATGATCTCGTCACAGGTGTCTGGTTATAAAGTCAACAATGGTCCTCTTACTCCAGTTCTCTACAATGGAAAGTACTTGGGCCTGGATTTGGACCTGAATGGAATTGTCGAGATATGGACTAAACAATGGAGTAGTACAGATCTTATTAATTACCAAAAAATCGATTTTAGCAAAAACACGTATGAAAATCGCATTGTCAGGGAATTTCCCGCCAATTAAGAAGCAGCGCTTATTGCGCTCAATCGCTCCCGCTGGGCAATCGGTCACAGCGGCGTGTTCCCTTCGGCCCTAGCATCCCGCCATGGACCTCCCCCGGCCCCTGCCGCTTCTGGTGGTGCCCGCCGACTGGGAGGCGGTACCGGAGGACGTCACAGACCTGCGCCGCTGCCTGTGCGAGAACTACGGTGGCCGGCTGGTGTTGAAGATGGAGAGCGCGCCCCCTGCGCTCCCCGCTGGCCCACTACTGCGGGCTGTGGGACCGATCCGAGCTGCGCCTCGCCCGACGTGACCTGGCCCCGCGCATCAAGGCCGCCTTCTTCAATCTGGCGTGGCTGGAGCTGGAGGGTGTGGGCTGATATGCGGACACGCTGATGACCGCTTCGGCCCTCCGGCCTGGGGAACGTTGAGCGAGCTGTTCGGGCCACTGGGCTGGGAGCCGGAGCACAGCCGCGACGAGGTGCGTCCGACAGACCAGCTCCGCTTCGTGCGACGCGCCGTTGGAGGCTTCGAGGCCACCTATGGACGGTGGGGTCTGGTGCCTGCGCGCATGTCACTGGAGGAGGCCAAACGGTACGCGACGTTCAATGCCCGGGTGGAGAGCCTGAAGGACAAGCCGATGTTCCGAGCCGCTTTCCAGACCCAGCGCTGCGTGATCCCGCTGGCGGGCTTCTGGGAGTGGCCAGTTCGTGCGGGGGTCAAGTCCAGGGTCAGGATCGCCCGGAAGGACGACAAGCCGTTGCTGGTGGCTGGATTATGAAACCGGACCATGACGCCGGACAGTCCGCTGGAAAGTTGCACGATCGTGACCCGGCCACCGACACTGGATCTGGTGGAGGTGCATAACCGGATGCCGGCCCTGCTCAGCAATGATCTCGACGTGTGGCTGGATGCGCCGCCTCAGGCCCGTGCGGCTGCCCTGAGCAGCCGGCAACCGGCATGCTGGCCGTTGCCCCCATGTGAGGGCCTTTCCTACCCCCTCAGGGGAGTTGGCGAAAGAACTCAGCCGCGTGAAGTGCATTCATTGGTTCTCCACTGCCTCCGGTTCCTCTGTCGGCAGCCACCGAAGCTTCTTAAGAGTTTTTTTAAGCCCAGCGAATAAGAAATAGGGATGTTCTTCGATGAAAGCCACCCAGTCAGGTGCCAAGCCTGGGTGGGTGGTGGCCGTGAAATGGAGGAGGATTGACAAGAAAAACGGAGTTCTATGTGACGCATCGTAAATCTGATCGTTGGTCCGAGCGGCGGTTAGAACCCGCCGCAGATCATTTTCGGAAAGGAACTCTCGCGATGCCACGATAACCTCCAGAAAGTGCACTCCCGCCTTAAAGGTATCGACGGTTTCCAGACGCTCTATCGCGAGCAAGGCCAGATCCTGTTGCGGATGGGCCAGCATAATGGGCTGCAATTCATCGGCAGGCAGAGCCGCTAGGCTGGTCCGGGCAGTGCCATGAAGCGTTGGTATCCGCAAAGCAGTCAACAGCGACTCAGCCTGGTTGGCCGAGGCCTGTTGGAGGAATGTCGTTAATCTGAGCTGCTCGTGTTCAGGAAGCAGGTTCCACAAATCGGCATCCAGATCAAGCAGCTGGAGTGCCGAAGGCAGCACAGTGTCGTCTGCGTTAGACACGCGCCTGGGCCACGCTTCGGTCATTGCCGCCCGATACACGTCAAAGCGCCTGGCTTTGACCGCCATCAAGATGTGAAGTGCCCGCTCGCGGGGCACGTCCGGGGTGGGTGCCAGCGCTTGCTGCAGGTATAGATTTACAATCTGACGGACCAGGACATCTTTGCCACGGTCGATGTACTTCGGGCCGAGGTAGGCGGCCACCTGATCACCCTGCGCTGGAAAGGCTTGCCCCTGTACCTCAGCCTTGAGGCGAGCTAGCGCACTGCGCCCTTGGACAGGCGGGTGGGCAAAGAGCGCTCGTGTGGCGGCGACCAGGTGCGCCCGAATCTGTTCGGGCGAGGGATCATACAGGGAGCCGTCAGGCGTCAATGCCGGATGCGCACACCGGTGACGGTCCTGCCGGAGCCGCTCCAATTCATCGGCCTCGATGGGGGTTAGAAACTCATATGTGTCGCGGGCGAGTTTTAGCACCTCTGTTTCAAAGGTTTGAAGACTTCGGAGGTCATTTGCCTGAATCCAGGTCTCGAGTTGCGCAATTTCCGCGCTCGCCTGGCTGTCACCGCTGGCCGCCAGCTCCCGAATCTTCCCGATGATGTCAGAGTTAACGGCCACCCATAAGCTGAGTACGGCAGCCCGCAGCGCTCCTGCACGCAATGCCCGCACGCTCTCATCCACGTATCTCCGGATATCAGGAGCACGGACTTGTAGGATCAGATCGTCGGGATCATGCAGCATGCTCATGCGCTCAGTTTAGGGAGCACGTTGAAAGAACGGGCCGCACTTTGAGCCAACGTACCTTGCAGTAGTCAGCGATCTGGCGATTGAGGAAGCGGCCGCCCCGAAGTTAGACACTTGATCATGAGCCGCCCCTTGCCTTCCTCACGCGTTCCTGCATCAAGCCCGCCTGGTAGCTGCGCAGGAAGCCCTTGTCTTCCTTGAAGGCACACCGTTTGCACCGGGTCACCACGTCCTCGGCCTGCAGGCTGACGTACCGTTCGTGCTGGTCCAGCGCGATCAGCGCCGCCCGCTTCAGGATGACCTGGCGGCACTCGCCCAGGATCTGTTCGTTCCAAGCGTGGAGGCGCTGGGTGTGCGCCCAGCGGTACTTGCTCTCCAGATGCGACAGCCAGCGCGCCTCGCTGTCGAACTTCTGATACTGAATCACGACAGGCTGCTCAAAGACACGCCCGCACCGTCTCCCGTACGAGTGGTAATGGCAGGCCCAGGAGCCGTCCTTGCGCTGTTTGACGTTGATGCTGCCACACCTGGGACAGCTGTTCCGTGGCGTCGACGGCTGGGCGGGTGCCGTGGATGGATCGAAGGCGGGGGGCAGTAACGGGTAGGGAAAGCGTTCAAGCAGATCCGTGGTGGTCAGCAGCTCGCGCTTGATTTGCTCGCACGTTTCCGAGAAGAGGTCCGGATGCCAGGTGTGCTGCAACACCATCGGCCCTTCCGTGCTGCCACAGTGCCCACAGGATGTCTCGATGAGCACCGCGCGTCGTTTCCTTCTGCCACGGCGTACTGCCGTGAATCCGGTCCAGCACGACCTCCCAGGTGATGCGGTCTGCCAGCAGGCCTGCACGCAGTTCCGCGATGTAGTCGAAGCTACCCATGGTCCACTGTCCCCCTCAACTCAGTGGGGAGGGTCACCGCTGGTGTTCTGGGCAAGGCTCGATGAGGTCCACGTCCAGCCAGTACTCGGTGGCGTCCCAATCTGTGGGGTTCAGCTCCTCAGACCATGCGGCCCAGGCGGCCACTCTGGCTTCCTCGTGGCAGCCCAGGTAGTCGGCGAGGGTCGTGCGCTCCTCAGCACTGGGCCGGTCATCTGACTCGCCCTGATCGGCTGCATACATGCGGGCAAGCTGATCGGCAATCTCGGCAGGAGTGAGGTCAGCGGGGCGCATGGGCCAAGGATAGTAGGAGGGTGAGCCATCTTTTCAACAACAGACAAGCCTCTCCACCCTGACATCTCGCTACGACACTCTGGGCACACCTCAAACCCGAACGAATCAAATCGTCTCCAGTGCTCCTGACACCATTGATCTCGTAGCCTAGCTGAGACCTAGTGCGTTGCGATTGAAATGTGCACGCTTAGTCAGAAAGACAAGGTTAGGCTGTGCCAGAACTCAAAGGCTCCTTCACTCCTCCGGGACATGAACTTTGATCAAGACCGTTATGCTGGCACCACGGTCAATCCGCTTAACCCTAGCCCCGGAGGCATCATGAGTACGGCCAACCATGTTCTCGCATTAATCAAGAGCCACCTCTCTGGAGACGACGAACAGTTTCTGTCCGTCGCGCTTCAGGTCGCGGCTCGTGAGGCGAGAGCTGGCCATGCCAATGTTGCTCAAGAGTTGCGGAAATTGATCGATCAAGCTCGGGCCCAAGATGGCCTCCCCAGGCCCGAGACGCCATCGCCGATCGCCTTTCGTCCCACTCCACCCAAGGGCGAATTGGCCTCACTGCTTTCAGTGTCTCATCCCCGCCAGCGCCTCAAAGACCTGGTGGTCGAGGACTCTGCAGAACGTCGTTTGGCCCGTATCGTTCATGAATACGCCCAGCAGGATCAATTGCGGTCTCATGGTCTCTCTCCGCGCCGCAAGATCCTGATGATCGGGCCTCCAGGGAGTGGAAAGACCATGACCGCACATGCGCTGGCGGGAGAACTTGGCTTGCCCTTGATGACTCTGCTACTGGAAGGGGTCATTACAAAGTTCATGGGGGAGACCGCCTCTAAACTGCGCACCGTTTTCGAGGCGATGGCCACCATGCGCGGGGTGTACTTTTTTGACGAGTTCGACGCCATTGGAGCAAGACGGAGTGCGGGCAACGATGTCGGTGAGATTCGCCGCGTTCTCAACTCATTTCTGCAACTGCTAGAGAAGGACGAGTCCACCAGTCTGATCATGGCGGCCACCAACCATCCTGAATTGCTCGACCCCGCATTGTTCCGCCGCTTCGATGATGTTCTGGAATATGGCTTGCCGGACGAAGCGGTGATCGCTCGCATCCTCAAGGTGCGACTTGCACGCTTCTCGCCCCCTCGTTTTGCCTGGAGCCCGGCGATTCAAGCAGCTGCAGGCCTTAGCCACGCAGAGATCACACGTGCCGCTGACGAAGCGGCCAAGAGTGCGGTGCTCAGCAACCGGCCTAAAATTTCGTCGAAAGATCTGCTAGAGGCAATCGCGGAGCGCAAGCTGGCACAACAGTGAGCGGCGGGGTCGTTAGAATGCCCCTGAAACCGCATGCCAGATACTCCCCGCGACCGTCCTCACATCTACCTTGAAAGGGTAGGCGAAGCCCTCCCTTATTCACGTAGAGGTGGTGGCGGGCCTCAGCCGATTGAGCGAGACCGAGCACAGCATGCTGCCCGATTGGGAGTTGCCCTGGCAGCCGCTGTGGCAGCTTCCGTGAATCAGCGCGATCAAGCTCTGCAACTAGGGGTTCAAGGCGTTTATCTAGATTTTGAATTCGCTTCCAAGAACGCCGCCAAAGAGCTGCTAGACCGCTTGGATTCTACCCAAGTCGGCATGAACTTGGCGGCCGTCCACCAGGACGATAAGACGGGCGTAGTTCGCGCTACCGTAGCTGTCCCAGACGCCTCAGTTCCCAAATTGACGAAAAAGATCACCGACTATCGGAACAGGAACAACCGATATGGGAATCCAATGAACGCTGCGCTTGTCACTAATATTGAGGGCATCCGCCACGCTGCCCTGCGTTCAATTTTTGTGGGTGACCCCCGAAGATTGCCCGAACCCCACACCCCGATCTGGTGGGAGACCTGGATTCGGGCGGGTACGCGTGAAGAGTTCTTGAATCTCGCCCGCCAGAGCCAGCTGGAAGTCTCCGACACCAGCCTGACTTTCCCGGATCGGGAGATTCTGCTCGTCCGAAGCAGCCTAGATGTTCTGAGTCGCATCTTTCTCAATTCTCTCATCATGGCCGAAGTCCGACTGGCGCTGGATACACCCAGCGTATTCATCGAGATGCGCAACGATGAGCAGGTCGAGTGGAGTGACGAAGCAGCGGCCCGCTTACTTCCTCCAGAAGCTGATGTCCAGAGCTCGGTGCTGATCCTGGATAGTGGCGTAAATCGGAGTCACGCGCTGATTGCCCCTTATCTCGCTGCCACTGACTGGCAGGCATTGCAATCGACCTGGGGCCCTAACGACATGAGGAGATTTGATGGGCACGGGACCGCTATGGCCGGTCTCGCCCTGCACGGTGATCTGGAAGCATTTCTGAAATCAACCACACCGAAGCAGTACACGCATGTGCTTGAGTCGGTCAAAATTCTCCCGCCAGCTGGGCGTAATGATCCCAAGCTCTATGGCCGCATTACTCAGAATGCCGTTCGTTTGATGGAGAGTATCAATCCAGGACGCTGGCGCGTGACTTGCCTGGCCGTGACAGCAAAAGATGATGCCAAAGGTGGTCGGCCAACTGCTTGGTCTTCTGCGGTAGATCAGCTCGCGAGTGGCGTCGCAGTCGAGGAGGAGGCCAAACGCTTGATTGTGGTGAGTGCAGGCAATTCACAGCCCTCGACTGCCGATGTTCTGGGTAACTATCTCGATTTCGCCGATACATCTGAGGTTCATAGCCCTGCCCAAGCCTGGAATGCCTTGACGGTCGGTGCATTCACCGAGCGAACGAATATGATTGATCCTACGTTCGCAAGCTGGGCACTTGTTGCACCGTTCGGCGATCTCTCGCCAACAAGTAGTACTTCGTTGCTCTGGCACGATCAGTGGCCGCTGAAACCTGAGGTGGTCTTTGAGGGCGGCAATATGATTGCCGATGCATCTACCCCCGAGCCTCACACTCACACAGATGTCCGGTTGCTCACGACGGACTATGACCTCGGGGCCGCCCAGTTCCGGCATTTCGGAGACACGAGCGCCGCTGCTGCCTTGGCCTCGCAGATGGCCGCACGTTTAGCGGCAGCCCAACCCACGTATTGGCCAGAAACAGTTCGGGGCATGCTCGTTCATTCAGCAGACTGGACTGATGCCATGAAAGGCCATCGGACGTCGACATCCTTTCAGGGAAACCGCTTGCTGTTGCGGCGGTACGGCTATGGAGTGCCGAATATTGAACGGGCGCTGAAAAGCGCAAGCAATGACTTAACTTTGGTGATACAAGATTCTCTCCGCCCATTCAAAAATGAAGGCGGAAGGGTCAAAACCAACCAAATGAATATCCATCGTTTCCCCTGGGCGAGCCTCGATTTAACTGCCCTGGAAGGAATTGACCTGGAATTGCGAGTTACGCTGTCCTACTTTATCGAGCCAAATCCAAGTGAGAGAGGCTTTATCCAGCGCTTCCGGTACGCCTCCCACGGTTTGAGGTTCGCCGTAAAGGGACCATTGGAAGACGAAGAGAGCTTCAAAGCCAGGATTCAGCATGAAAGCCGGCCAGATGAAGGTGCTGGCATTCGCGATGCTGGAAACGAACTGTGGGAATTTGGACCTAAGCTCAGAACCTCCGGCTCACTTCATTCGGATCGCTGGCGAGGAGATATCGCAACACTTCAAGGCTGTGAATCCATCTTGATCTATCCCGTCAGCGGCTGGTGGCGGGAGAAACGTGGAGGCGTGCCAGACTATTGGGACCGGGATGCCCGCTATTCATTGATCGTGACACTGCGCGCTCCAGAAGCGGAGATTGATATTTATACTCCGATCACAACGGCGCTCACCGTCCCTGTGAGTACGGAAATTTAAGAACTCGCGGTCTTTCAGATCTCCCGAGACCTGCTTCAATGCGTTGTCAGCTGGTAGAGCGTCGCGTCATCGGTCACAGGACATTCGGAGCGGGTAGCGTGAGTCATGCGAGCAGTCTAGGAACGGTGTGGTGTAGATCTCGATGAATACGGGAGACCTAGCGTGCTGCACTGGCGCAACCGGGTCTATCGGGTGACGCGCGAGCACGATGCGTTCCGGGCCGGGGGCCGCTGGTGGCTCGGTGAGCCGTCCCGCGATTGCTGGGTTCTGGAGTGCGGCACGCTTGTGGTGGAGGTTCACCGCTTTGACGAGACGGATCCGCCGCAGGAGATCAGCGGCTTGTGGGTGGCCAGGGTGCAGGACTAAACGAAAAAAGCCCCCACCCGCAGCCGCAATGGCCGGGGTGGGGGCTTGGGTTTGGCTGATCTGTCTGCCGAGAGGGCGTGCAAGCGACATGTCAGTCGGACGTGTTCAGGATGACGACAGATCGCCTGTGCTGTCCGTTAGGGCTGCCGTACTTCTCGGCCTGTGATGGCGCGAAATCCGCGTCGGTGACCGGCGGCAGGGCGGCCGTTTCTGGGCCGAAGGCCTTCTGGAAGGCCGCTTCAATGAAGGCCTCCACAGCTGGAGCGGAGGATGTACTCGCGGTCTGTGGTCATTTGCCGAGGCCTTCCAGGGCCTGTTTCAACTTCTCGACCTCGGCTTCCGCCTTATCAGCCTGTTCGCGCTCAATCTTGACCTACACCCAGACCGTGCAATTGCTGGACTCTCTCAGTCCGTGTGGCGGAAGTACCACTACCAGGAGCGATCCGGACAATCAACTGATCTTGTCCAGCCAGCGCGACCAGGACTTCATTGGCTGCAGCTCCCTCTGCGACTGCGCCCCTCCGTGGACAGCGTGGACTCTGCCAATGGGTCAGCCAAGGGACAGTGGTGAGCTGGGCCAGGATGGAAATGAGCGGATCCGCGAACGACGAGGAGGTTTAGACGTGTACCTGTGGGCCGACAGAGGTAGTTCTTCCATACCAACAGGGCATCAAGTCCGTGTCAGGCGTCCTCTATTCCAACAGACACTCTCTCAGGAACTGGCGTGATTTCGCAGTGTTGGGCGCTCTGAGGACCGCCCGCCTCATATCACGTACCATCCACCCCTCCACTTTGGCTTGATGCAAGAGTGCCTCACGCACTGGTCCCACCTGCAGGTCAAGAAGGGCCAGCACTACACCCTCACGAACTCCCTCGCGGAGGGCCTGAAGTTCCCCATCCGTCAACTCCAGATAGTGGACCCAGCTGTTCACGAGTATCGCTACTGGAGGAAGCCGCAGTTCGTCGATGGCGCGCTGTACCCGCGCTTCGGAACTGTCCGGCGCCCAATGCTGGTCTCCTTCAGTATGAAGCCGCATCAGCACCGTTTGTAGCGATGTCCGCCTGACGCCAGCGCCCTTAGCCAGGGCATACACCTGCTGAAGCCGCTTATCAACGAGGTCTGCCAGCTGGCCAGGTTCTTCCCACCAGGAAGCTGAATCATTTTGGTGTTGTTTTGTGCTCATAAATTTTCCTCAAAGCCATTTCGATGGCCGGTCTATAGATCCCATACACTGCGTGTCTCTTACTATTTAAATAGCTCAGCATCACAGACAGCTTAGACTCATTAAAATATTTACAGAAGATTTTAAGAACTATAAAGACGATGTTTAAAATTTAACTTCATTACTTTACACAAGATGACTTCATCGTCTAAGTTTGCCCACAGATGGAATTATTCTAATTTGGTGCGCTGCTTGATCCGCCGTCTGCTTCGAGGGGAAAGATGTTTGAGGTCAGACAGTTGCCCTGATTGGGCGGCCCGAATCAACTTGAGCTGATAAAGCTGACCCGGCGAGATCTGCACGCCTAGAGGCTTGGCATAGCTGGACCACAGCACATAGATCCAACTCTGGCGTAACGCGCTGCCGCCGCCATTCCAACGGGCGACGAAGAGCGGCCCCTCAGTAATTTGGGCTGTCTCCAGATATTGAAGCAGAAGGGTAGAGAGATCAGTATTCAGCGAAACCTTGCGTTTCCTCGTCCCGACCCTCAGCGTAACCTGACCCATTTCCCTGGAAAGATCTGACACCTTCAGTCCCTGAATTTCGCCCAACCGGAGACCGCCCTCGCCGAGTAGCCGGAAGAGCAGATGGTCTCGAATTCGGTCATCGGGGATGGACTGAATGACGGCCTGATAGCCCGTTTCGATGGCTGGAGACAAGGGCTTTAGCCTGGGCGCTTGCGTCGACGACAGGTGGGTGACGAACGCAGTTCCCCGGTAGCCCTGTTTCGCAGCCCATTCATAGAACTTCCTGACGACTGTTCTCTTTCTGGCCCGCGTGGACGCCTTCCAGGTCTCCGCCTGCCAGTTCGAGAGATATTGCTCAGCTGCCTCCGGGGTCTCCTGGTGTCCCTGCTCATCCATCCAGGTGCCGAAGGCCATCAGATCTGCACGGTAGGCCCGCTGGGTTTCTGCGGCTTTGGCATCCATCTGTGTATCGAGATAGCGCAGGACAAGGTCAGCGTAGTCGATCTGTTTGGTTGGTGATGGGTCGTCATCCACGCCTCACCTTATGGCACGGTTGACAGAAGAATGGTTGCCTGATACTTATGATAAAGTCCGCCAAGCTGAATGGAGGTGCTAATGAATCTTCCAATCGATTCAAATTCAGAAATGTCCCAATCGGGCGTCGGCAAAGTCGTGGGCCAATTGCAGCAGCATTTTTTTGCTTTCCTCGCTGAGTCTGGGCTGCTCCTGCAGTGCACTGATTGGTGCCTTGCCGCCAAGAGATGGATGCACAGTGAGTAACCAGCGGCGAACGAGACGTTTCGGATGCTGAGCGAACAAAATCCCTCCCAGTTCATCCAAGAATGTCAACTGGTCGAACAGCCGTTCATCGGCCAGACCACTGGACTCGAGGTGAGTCAACCGTTCTGGCGAAATCCCAAGCTGGCGGACGAGCAGCGGGCGACCGTAACGCTCGGCCAGCAGGGTCACGTGTCGCGCGGTGTCTATATCTCCGACGATAGGAGCCAGGCGCGGGCTGAACTTCGGCAAAGTGACTGGAGCCAGCATCGCGATCGGCTGGTCATGACTGGTCAGAATGATGCTTTCACCCCCCTGAACGGTCCTCAAGACAGTGAGCCACTCACGCCTGGCGATGTACAGATCAATCCGCTCGACGCTTCATTCTCCTCCTTCTTGGTGCTTAATAGGTACCATAGCGGATGATGATGATGCCTGCAACTGAAATTGTGTTTTCCAGTCGCCCACGCCTGCACATGCTGGCCGACGGTGGAATGCTGGTCTATCGGGGCAGCGGCGAACTGCACAGCGACATGACTCTGATCTACCGGCGTCTGACGCGTTTCATCAAGCCAGCCAGTGCCAAGCAGTATGTCCGGCACGCCCTGCATTTCGAGGATTACCTAATGTCTATCGGCCTGTGCTGGAACTCACCGCCACAGCCTTTGCGGCAGGCTGGCCGTCAGTATCTGGCAGCCCATGGAGCACGACTGACGGAGCGCTCTGACCACTGGAGGGCGGAGCCAGATCCAGACCAGGTTGGCCCACCCAATCTGCGCCTGGTCATTGAAAGTCTGCGGGCTGTGTACACAGCGGCGCGCCATCTTGGCCTGTACGAATATGAGGATGAGCCGTTCCGCCTGACCATTACGTCAGCGGAGTCCGGCGATGGTCTTCCAGCACCACTGCCGCCCAGTTGGAGTGGGTTGACCTTGCCTCGCCCTAAGCTCAGTAACCCTGACCGGTATTTCGTGTTCAAGGGCGGGTACTGGACCCCAAAATTCCTGATGGACGCCGCTGACCTGTACGAGCAGGTCAGGGCTGCATTTGCGGAGGCACCGCTCCGGGACCAAGTCATTGTCCGCTGCCTGTTCGAAGGCGGGCCGAGAATCAGTGAGATCTGTTCGCTGACGTTCCGCGGCTGGGATTACTCAGTGGGCGAAAAACGTCCTGCCTTTGGACCGAGCTTCAAGTTGCCGAGTAAGGGCAAGCATGGCAGCGCAATCAAGCCGGTCCACGTCGGATCTGAAACAGGAAGTCTGTTGCGCAGGTACTTTATGACGGAGCGACGCCTCCAGGATCCGTTGACGGAGGCATACGAGGCTTGGGCACGGGCGTTGGGCATTGAGGACTACACGCCAGAGCACTACCGTCTTTTTCTTAGTGCCAGTGGCCGCCCATCTGCTAGGGTTCCGGTCTTCCTGACAAGAGGTGGACGCGATTATACCGCCAATGCACACCGGAAAGGGGCCTGGCGTCCGCGCATGGCGACGGCAGGTCTTCAGGTCCGGCCACACCAGGCTAGGCATTGGTTTGTCTCAATGTACCTGCAGGCGGTTGAACTGCTGTTTGAGCGAGATGCTCCGCAGTACCGCAAGAACCGTGAGGCGCTGGGGCTGTATATGGGCTGGGCATACCCGGAGGACATGCTAGCCGTCTACGACCGAACGCTTGATGAACACCGGACATATGAACGGGTGATGGATATCACGACTCAACTGCAAGAACTCCTAACACAGAACATCTTTCCGTTGCTCCAACCACCTACTGTGCCGCCACCGAAAAGTGGAGAGATGACCCGGCGCCTGTTGGCTCTTCAAAAGGAGGGATCTTCTTGACTTTAAGAAGTCCGAACGACATTTGGCAAAATCTTATAGATAGAAACCCTAATAAGCTAAGTCCAGGGTTTAAAATTTACCCAGGAGAATTTGTAAAATTCCTTAAATCTCCGGAGTTTAGCATTTCGAGCATAAAAACGGCAACCAGAATTATATCTTCTAGCAGGGCACCAAATGAATTGGCTTTTCTATTCGTATGTTCACATTATTCATTGACGGCTACTTCTGACTATCCTTTATATTTACGTTGGGGCGACCTTGAATCGGCAGCCTATATCCTAGAAGAAGCAATAAGAGCAGCGAAGGGGAAACAAAATCTCAACACTTTCTATCATGTTAAACTTAGCGTCATTCGGGCCAGAGATCCTAAGAGTAATCTTGACGGTTTAATGTATAATATCGAACGATTCCATCGTATTTTAGACTTTAGCAAAAAAATTTTTGAAGATCTTCCAAATCACGAAAAGATTTTCCTATCTGAATTCAAGATAGGCTATGAATCTAGCTGGGTAGCAGATTCAAGACGATTACCATCATTAGCTCATGTTCGCAAAGACATCAGAGCTGATAAGACGCTGAAAAATTTAGAAAAAATTCTAACTGGAGCCCCTCCAATTCCCATTCCTGGTCCAGCTCTCACAAGATTCCTTTGTGAAATGAGGCGAATGGATCAGGTTCCTTGGTATCCGCACTTAACTGCTTACACTTTCTGGGCCTTGAAGCAAGGACATAAAGAAAGTTATATTGAAAACAATCTAGAACGAGTGCATGATTTTCTTTCTTATGAGTATTATTTTTTTGATAATGGGACTTATGGCATATATCCACCATATCCGTTTACTAAAGATCACCTAGATTCTATATATACAATAGCGGAATCTCTCAGGAAATATAGAGGCTTCAAAGATATTTTTCCCAATTTTGAAGAATTCTTTCCTAAAATTTCATTCGAAGAAATCGATTCTCAAGTACCAAGCGAGCTAATGCTCGAGCAACTTCCGCCTGTCAAGGAAGGATGGAAGATGCTCAGATCTCTAATACCAGAGCAAGATGATTCGAAAGAAGGAAAATTCATCACTAAAATTTTAGAATTAGTAAGAAAACCATCAAACCAAACTATTTATAGCCTTCATCTTGAATATGTCGCACTAAGCTTATTGATAAATCGTCATCATAGACCTAATTCTATCTATTCAATTATTTTGAGTATGATTGAAATCTTCAAGCTTATTGAGTTAAGGAGCGATACAAATAAGCCACAAGTCCTTAATCCCGCACAAATCATCTCGCTTCTAGAAGATAGCACTTTCAACTCTTCGAAGCTGAGAATATTAGCAAGAGCTTACCAATCAGCGGTGCAGTCGCAATCTCAGCTTCAGAATCGGTACCCGAAGGAAGTGAAAGAACTAGAGCACTATTTTATACCACTTCTTTCGCGTAGGCCCGTCTTCCAGACAGGTAGTGGTACGCATTCTGCCGAGATGAGGGCGAGACTCCGTGAGCAACGGGGACGGATCGCAGACAATTGGATTACGCTGCACCAACTGGCCGACCTCCGGTACGCTGCCATACGGGCACTGACTCTTGCTTACCGAGAAGCAATTCTTGAACTGAACCCGAAAGTTGTCAATCAAGAGATACCACTTGACGTCTACATTCCTGGGTTGTAAGAAACATGGCATTGCATCATTTGGACCAAACGGCTCTATCATATGCATACCACTGGAATTTGCAGCAGTTTCACATATGATGATGAGCAGTTCTTCTGTGAATACCGTGGGGCAACATCACTCACTGGTGCAGCGCAAGGCATGTGGTGCGAGGATATTCTTAAGAGCCGACTAATACCAGAAGGTGCAATGCTCTTCGAGCAGCAATGGGGCTATCCACTTCGAAGTTTTGCAGGATTGCAGCATGGTGTTCTAGGAAATGGTGCAACGCTGGGTACATACTTCCGTGAAAGAAACGCCGAGCTGGCGGCAAGGAAAAAGCCAGCAGGCTGTGTCTTCGCCATCAATCCTGTGTATAGCGCCGTGTTGTTTGCGACTCTGTCAATCCGTATGAGCCGTTACGGGGGTGCCCGAGCGCACGAACAATTGCAACTCCGCCTCGATAGCGACTGCCTGGAAGTAAAGTTTCATCGCGGTTATGAGGTTGTTGTCATGAATTGCCTACCGAAAGGTCATAAAGGGACGTCAGGCAGACCCTCAGTTATTGTGCCGAAAATCATCACGGCAGAAGCGCTAAGGATTATTGAGGCAATTGGGCAACATCGGCAATACACAGGTGACATCGCCTCAAAAATCATGGCCCATGATGGTGTTATGCTTGGTCTTCCTGAAGGCAGATACATCTTTCAGATACGACAGAAGGCGCTATCCTCTCAAACACTCAATAAATGTCTGGCCTTCATTTATCATGGAACGCCCGTTTTGAGTAGTAGGGGAGAAGAGAGAGCAATTCTACCAAAAACCCATGATTTCCGTCATGGACTTGCTAATTTTGCCGCTATGAATGGGGTTCACGATAAGGATATCCAGATTCTTTTAAACCACAAAAACGTAGATATAACGAGGTACTACGCACGGCCAACCCGCACGCAAGAATTTAACACGATCGCCTCCATTGCTACTCAGGGACACTTGTGGATGCAGGACGATGCCAGAGCCCAGTCGAGCTCCGAATCTCAAGGGCCATCGTACGTCCTGGGCGGGCGCTGTACCTATCCTGGGGAGTGCCACCTTGCCCGGGGATGTGCAGGGTGTGCGCTCAAGCAACCAGACCACACCCGGCGATCCGAGACAGAGTTATACATTGAAACTCTGAAGCCTCAGCACGCCCAGGCAGTCAAGTCGGGCTGGAAGGAAGCTGGGCGGCTGGAAAGACATCTGGCTGACGCGGTAGCTGAAATAGAGCAGATGGACTTTCAACAATGGCTTGAGCAGACAGAAGCAGAGCTTGACCAACAGGAAGCCAGGATCATGACAGCCCTGCGGGCAGGCGTCTGATGGGCACAGAGGCATTGGAAGAGTCCTGGAAACGACGTCGGGAGCGTTCAATCAATCTGGTGACAGATGCGTTGGCAAGCTTAGTGAAGCAAGGCAAGAAACCAAGTGTTCAGGCTATTCACCTGGAAACACGCCTTTTGGATCCTGGCGGAATCGGAATACATCCAACAACTTTTCGACGAAATCCAGAAGTTGCAGAGATAGTGAGCGCTGCATTGGGAAAACCATCCAAAGTAGAGCAGCATCTGGATTTCAGTTGCGTACTGATCTCAGATCTGCGGCCGCGCCGTCATACAAGGCAGGCCTTCCACCGCCTGCTATCGAAGTCAAAGCGTGATCTCGCAATGCGGGTCTTTGTTCTGGAGGAGCATGTCCGGGAACTCCGTGCCCAGCTTGCAACGCGGGATCTGGAAGAGATAGAACGGCTCGAGCGTCAGCTGAGAGACTCGGGGAAGATCGGCTGAATCCCTCAGTCTGGCACAGGCTGATCTGTTATGCCCAACAGAAAACGGACATCGACACCCAGCGCCTCAGCAAAAGCCCTGACTTCGTAGTCATAGACGGAACGTTGGTTGTTCTCGATTTTGATCAGCATGTGTTTGGTGATTGAATAACCGCTCACGGCCTTAATCCGCTGACTGGTTGCTTCCAGAGTGAGGGGTGGATCATGCAACCGGCGGGCCAGTCGGAGACGTTCGGCAATGATATTTGACTGCTGTGTCAGGCGCCGGAGTGCACTTGCCTGTCTCATTGGGTTGAATTTAGCATTAATGCGCTAGGGCGAGAAAAAAACTGTATGCTGAAGGTGCTTAATAGGAACCTTTATGCCAGATGTGCCTCGTCTTTCCGTAACAACCGGCCCGAGTATCAGGGACGCTTTGATCGACGATACGGACCATTTGTGGCTCTCGTTTGACGACGGGTTATGGTGTTGGGCAGATATAGCAGGTTTCGTTGAGCAGCACCTTAATCGGCTGGCCGTACCAGTGCGGCTGGATCCCAGTGACAGGTGGCTGGAATGGGTTCTTCAGCGCCCCGAAGGCCGAAAGTCAGTCCCCGGCATTGTGGTGAAGGTAGTGAGTCAGCAACCCTTAGGGTGGTATCGCCCGCTCTTGCTCCGTGGGAACGTAGAGGATGAGGGAGAGATCAGTACGCGTCAACTCGCACGTGCCCTGAATCTCGATTCGCTCGAACTCCGGCATGCGGCGCTGGCACATAGGGTTGAAGTGACATCGTTCGTAAGTCGTCTCAACGATCTATCGATGCTGATTGACCGCCGCACTCCGGCAGGGGCAGCGGCAATGCTGGGGGCACCTTGGGCGCTCCGGGGACGGCGGCCGAACATGCCGACACCATGGGACGCCGTTCGGCAGGGGCAGATCGGTCTGGTTGAGCAGTTGATCGCACCCTCCTGAACGGGCCACCCCTTACTTACGCACGATGCACAAGCAAATATCATGCCTCAGTGTGCGCTAGCACGCTGTTTTATGCGGGCGAGAAGCATGTTGCTTAAAAGGATATGTTTCGCGAACCGATGCCATAATTGTTCTTTTTTACGTGCAGGTCAACAGTTTGCTCTTTCCTTTGCTTATGCAGCTTGCATAAGCAAAGCTCAAAATCCTCGTCTAAGTCAGACATTAGTCAACCGCCACAAAGGGTGACGCGTGGATGGGCAGCAGAAGACAGATTTGTACCTGACCGCCCTCGCCCTCAGAACCAAAAATAAGGTGATTCGCGTCATCTCTTCCGGCAATACGCCGGAAGAGATGACGCGAATCACCAGCGCAAACGAATCGCATCACATCCTGGACCTCTCCCCCGATCTGACAGAAAGGGCAGTCGACGACCTCTATGCTCCTTTGACCGAAAAGCGGGATACTTTTGGGCCGTTCATATGTGGTTCTAGAGTTCCGTCCGCCGTCGGCCCTTCCAAAGTTGTGGGATACTTTTGGGCCGAAATCTAGAAACGTCGTGCCAGACAGTATTTCTCATTGGGATACTTTTGGGCCGTTGATGGGACACCTTTGGGCCGTTGTTTTGGGACACCTTTGGGCCATCTGAGGATTCTGCACGACCTGGAGCATGTTTGTCGCTCCTCCCCCTCCGTCAGATCAATCTGGGATACTTTTGGGCCGTTGAACCCAGAATTTGGGACACCTTTGGGCCGTTGAATCCAGAATTTGGGACACCTTTGGGCCGTTTCCGGCGTAAAATACCGTCTGAGACAGCAAACGCCCAGTTCTCTGTTGTTGTTTTCTTTTATTCTTAAACAGGAAAAACAACTACATGTACCGAAAAAAGCCCCCCCAACTCCTTCCACTCCTCACTGAGCGCAATCTGGACCGTCTGGGATTCTTCAGCATCCAGACGCGGCTCTCTGCCGAGCCCACCTGGCACAGTCATTTTCAGGTGGGTGGCCGCACCGTAGAAGTCCATGGTGAGGGAACCCGGGGACGCCCACACGGGGCCGACACCGACATCATGCTCGGCCTCGAGCAACTCTTTGTTGCGCAAGGCAGTCCAGAGGACAACTGGATCCACACGACGCCCAACGCTCTACGCGAAGCGGCCATGATGACTAAAAATGGCCGCGCTTTCCGGCGAATCCGTGAAGGACTTCTCCGCATCTGGGCCGCCGGGTTCATCGTTCGCGAGGGGTGGGTTGATCCGACGGGCCGCCCAGTCCGCTTCAACGCGGCGTTCAGGCTCTTTGAGGAACTTCGGTACTGGGACATGGAAACCAGTGACCTGCCAGAACTCCTGCCCGACGCCCGGCTGAGTGTGCGGCTCTCGAATCAGCTCGCGTCCAGTATCCGTGCTGGCTTTACCCACGCCTTGAGGCGTGAAGTGCTGACCCATCTGGAACAGCCCCATTCCCGCGCCCTCTATCGTCTGGCCGAGGCCCACCGCTATGCAGATGACGGCACCATGCTGCGCACCCTGAGTGTGCCCTTGATGGACTGGCGAGAGGCGTGCGGCATCCGCGAGGAGCGGGCCAGCAAGGTGATGCGCGCCCTGGACACAGCCCATGAGGAACTCGCGGCTGCGGGTTACCTCACAGATATTCAGGTGGTGGGTCGGGGCCAGAATCAGCGCCTGGACTACGTCTTCAGACAGGAGAATGAACCTGATCCTGCGCTGGTCCGTCTGCTACGCGAGTACCGTATTGGCGGTCCACGGGCGGTTCAGCTCGCCACGGAATTTCCGCAGCGCGTCGAGGCGGCCGTCAGGTATTACGACCATGTCAAAGCTCAGGGCAAAATCATTCGAAATCCACCTGGCTTCATCGCTGACATCATTGCCGACTCCGAGAAGTACGAGTTGCCCAGCACTCTTCCTGATTCACACAATCCCGAGAAATCGCGGGAGGCCCAAAAAGTCCGCATTCTTCAAAGCGAGAACGAGGCCCATGAACAGTACGAGACCCGTCTGGCTGAGCAGCTGGCGCTCGCCCCTAAAGACCAGTGGAAGGAGGTGGGGGCCACCTTGCTGCTCCTCCTCAAAAAGCCCCTTTCTACTGATGAACTGAAGCTGCTGCAGGAGCGGTGCCGTTCTGGGGAAATGCAGGCCGCGCGTCTCGCCCACGAAGCGACGCGGGCGGCCGCAACGTTTGAAATGCAAGACTTCGTGGTCAAGCTCAAAGCCCAGCTCAAGACTTAGGGCATGTGCTCATGGCACTCTGCAGGGAAAGATCAGAAGGGTGGAGGCGGGAAGCGAACGACGAAGCTCTGACCGGTCCCTTCCTCGCCATACCTCTGAATCTTGTGCAGCACCAGGGACAGATCGCCAGACTCCAACTCATAGGGGCCTTCGCTGGCGTGCGACAGAATGAAGCACCAAGCCGGACTCTGCGGGAGAACGGCCTCCAGGAAATGCCGTAAGGCTACCCAGGCCCTGTTCTCTTCGTTCAGAGGACCATGCCTATTGAGGAGTTCAAGAGCGCTGAGATGACACAGGGGTATCGGCTGACCGCACGCGGTCACGTCCTGAAGCCAGGGAAGAAAGAAAGGGGGGATGTCTGGCGCCTGCCGAAAGGTGAAGGCGGGATCGATCCCAAATGCTTCACTGGGAATCACGAATGTTTCTGAACCCCAGTGGCGAATGTCTGGTGGGAACCGAAAGCGTTCTGCTGCCTCGGCAGGGAGGATCAGGTCAAGGTCGCCATGCACGCTCTGAGTGTCGCGCATGACCCATGAGCACACACCCTAGGCATTCCGGATTCACCGATTTCAGTGATCCGGTTGTGGCAAGTTGTCTTGGTAGGGTGGCGCGGGTTGAGTGGTCAGAAGCTTTCCGGCTCCCGGTTTCCCCTTGCAGTCATCGGCTATGCCGCAAACGCTCTATCACCGCTTCACCCTCAGCTCCCGGGACATCGAAGACCTGCTGTTGGAACGGGGTGTGGCCGTGACCCGAAAGTCCGTACGCACGTGGTGCATGAAGTTCAGTGACCGCTTCGCTCAAGGGCTCCGGCACCGGGAGGGGACGCCGGGGTTCGGGGTGGCACCTTGACGAAATGTGGGTGGACGTCGGCGGGGTAGGGCACTGGCTCTGGCGGGCCGTGGATGAACACGGCGCGGTGCTGGACGTCTTCTTGCAGAAACACCGTGACACCGAGGCCGCCAGATCATTCTTCCGACGACGACTCGGGGAGGGGCGACGTGCCGGACGTCATCCACACCGACTTAACTTTGGGGAACAGTTACATTCAGCTGCACCATGTGTTTTCTGCACTACGCAGATAAGAGGGCGGTCTCCAACCCCACTCCTCCGCCTCCGCGCCAGCTTGAGCAAGGCAAAAAGAGAGGACCCTACGATTCCCCTTGAGTCATCGAGCCGACACGCTCATGCCCCCACCGAGTGAAGGCAACACCCTCAGGAGAGACAGATCGCCATGGCCGCGTCCAAGGACAACTTCGCCCTGTGCGACGCTGTGAACACTGTCTCGCCAGGACCTTCGGGATCCGTCGGGAGACGGTCCCCAGTCCCCTAGACCCGCGTCCACCCGATGACGTGTTGAAGGTGATTCTTATCGATTACACCACAACTTCGCATTGCTCGTTACCGAGCCGCAGCCCCTTTGATTCCTTCCGTGTTCCCAATCGTGTAATGGAGCCCAGTGTGACTCTAGCTGGGAGGGAAAGCTGCTTTCCTCCTCACTCGTAAAACTGCGGCAGCTTGTTCAGCCCGGTCCACTGCGCCTGGTCATGCCCAAAAATGACCAGCCCGATCTGCTCGCGTTCCGCGAGATCCAGCAACTTGAGGGTGCTGGCACGGGTTGCTTCGGCGTCCGGGTTGCTTGCGTCCTCCTGTCCGTTACGGGTAAAGCCTGCAGCAAAGGGGACCGCGTCGATTGTCAGTAACACCGTCCCTGTTCTGGGCAGCCGAACGAGCACCGATTGATGGCCCGGCACATGGCCGCTTGTCTCAATCAGTGTCAGCCCGGGGAGCAGTTCCGTATCCCCATCCACCAGCCGAATGCGCTCCATCGGCTGATCCCATTGCGCCCGAAGGGCCGCGAAACGTGGATTGCTCGCCGCGTCCTCGTGGTGAACACGTTGAACCACGTACTGCGCCCTGGTGAACGCGGCGTGTCTTCCGGCATGGTCGATGTCGTAATGCGTCGAAATGACGGTATCGATGTCTTCCGGTGCCAGGCCAATGCTCGCCAGCTGCTCAATGACGTCCTGCCCATTCTCGAAGTCCGAGGCTTCTTCAGGGATGGCTTCTGGGAGGCCACTATCAATCAGGATATTTTTGCCGTCCTCCGTCTGGACCAGAGCGCAAACGATCGGAATCTG
The DNA here is from genome assembly GCF_014201875.1 of Deinococcus humi. Taxonomy (NCBI): domain Bacteria; kingdom Thermotogati; phylum Deinococcota; class Deinococci; order Deinococcales; family Deinococcaceae; genus Deinococcus; species Deinococcus humi. The sequence goes on from NZ_JACHFL010000011.1 coordinate 27,962, forward strand.
GTAGTCCGGCATGATCCCAACTTGCATCAGATAAAGACGCTTCACTCCATTGTGGCTCATCGGTTTCCCCCTGAAATCAAATGTGTATTTTGGACGCAAAAATTCGAGGCCTGAAGCTCGAACAGATGACGAGGCCCCATGCGAATCTCTGTCAGATCGATCAACCGCTCAATTTGCCGTCTCAGCTCGCGGGCGCAAAGAGCCGCCACCGGCCCTCGGAGACCACTTCGACGGTGCCATCGAGCACTTTGATAGCGGTCTGGTCGTCAATCCCGTAGGTGGGCACAGGGACCTCGGCCGCCATTCTTGCCACGTTGACCGTGGAACTCTCCGGGTGGCGCTCGTGATCGAGGTGTGGCAGCAAGGCAAAGTCCACCAGCCCCAGGCCCTGATCGATAACGAAGGGCCGCTTCGGGTCATCGTACGTCTCGCCGAACACCGGGGCCGTGACCATGCTGCCCGCACTAATGCCCACGTAGACGGTCTCACGGAGTGACGGCAGGAGATCGGCCAGCCCAGATTCCCGCATCCAGCGACACAGGTAATGGATGTCACCGCCATACACCAGCAGGGCGTCGGCCTCCTGCACTGCAGCCGTCCAGTACGCCTTGTCGATGCTGGGGAGAGCGGTTAGTTCCAGGACGCCCAGCGACTTCCACCCCAGTTCGCACATGGGACTGCTGGTGAGTCCGCTGATGAACCTGTGGGCCATGCCCGGCCCACCGGGGAAGGGGTAGATCGCCGTGGGAATACACAGGGCGCTGGCTTCAGAGATCGGCTTGCCCAGGAGGTCCACCAGGGCCGTGAGGAGGCTGGGATTCTTAATCCCGGCAGAAGTGAGCAGAAATTTCATCGGTTCTCTCCCTGGAGCGAGACGGAAAGCCGTAGGGTGCGACGCTGCCCTACTCCACCACCAGATGCTCAAAGACGCCGTCCAGAATCTCCTGAACAAACGCGCCCGTTACCCCTGCCTTTTCCCCAAATTGTCCTGTGACTCGGATGCTGGGAGACTGCGCCACCCGGAACACCACTTCCGTCTCTTCGCCGTACCTGTGCTGGATCCCCTGCTCCACCTCTGGGCGCAGCGCCGCGATCACTCGCTCCGGGTCCGGTCCCGGCTCTTTCACGGGCTTGCCCTGCTCGTAACGAATCTTCTCCGGAAAGACCAGACGAATCTCGATCTGGCGCGTGTAACCCGTGGCTTCTGCATCGCTCATCCGTGGTTCACCTCATGGCTATCTTGACACGAGACAAGGGGATGGTGCAAGCTGTCACCATCTTCTTGATCCCGGTCAAGAATCGAGGTGAAATCCCATGCCCCCAGACCTGACCCGCACCCGCACCGCCATCCTGAACGCCGTCCTTCAACTGGGGGTCAACGCCACCCTGGGCGCTGTCGCCGCGCAAGTGGGCGTGACCAAGCAGGCGGTGAGTTTTCAGGCGGGCATCCTGCGAGGTCTGGGCTACCTGGAACCGAGTGCGGAGCGCTACGCGCCCCTGGTAGCCACGGACCGGGCCAAGGTGGCCTTGGGCCACGGTTTACCCATCTACGGCTCGATTGCTGCGGGGCCTCCGGCACTGGCGGACCAGGCCCCCGACGATTACACCCCCAGCCTGGAAAGTCTGCTGGACATGCGCAACGGCGATTTCTTGCTGCGGGTGCGCGGTGAGAGCATGACTGGCGTCGGTGTTCTTGACGGCGACTACGTGATCGTGCGGCCCACCACCGAGGTTCACGACGGCGAGGTGGCCGTCGTGCTGGTGCCCGGCGAAGGGACCGCCACTTTAAAGCGGCTGTACCACTTCCACGATCAGATCGTGCTGATGTCGGAGAATCCGGACATCCCGCGCATGAGTTATCCAGCGGAACAGGTGCAGGTCCAGGGCAAGATGGTGGGCCGGGTGGGTGTAGGCGTGCCCCGGGTCAGCGCCCGTTGGGTCTAGAAGGATGCCGCTGGCCTGCGTGACGCTCTCACCCTGGCCACTGGTTCTGCTGGGCCGCCAGCACCCTGGTGTGCCCGTCGCGGTCCTGAACGAATCAAGACGGGTGCTATACGCCAGCCCAGAGGCGAGAGAAGCCGGCGTACAAACAGGGATGCGCGAGATCGCAGCACTGAGCCGCTGTCCGGAGTTGCATGCAGAGATGATCACTGCCCCAGCAGCAATTGCCGCCTGGGCTGAAGTGCTTGAAACGCTCTATGCCCGGTACTCGGACCGAGTGGAAGGACGAGTCCCAGGAACCGTCTTCCTGAAAATCAGTGCTTCAGCCGCCCGTGAACTGGGCGCTGCTCTGCATGCCCCAGTCGGCTTGGCCGAGAGTCTGGAGGTGGCCCAGCTCGCCGCCCTGCGTGCCCGGCCCGGCGAGGTCCGCGACGTCGACAGCGGCAGTGCAGAGAAAGCTTTTTTAGCGTTGACCCCCGCTGCCCATCTGGAAGTGATCGGGCTGACCCCGGCGCACATTGAGCGGCTGGCCTTTCTCGGTGTGCGCGGCCTGGCGGACCTGATGAAGTGGAGCGCGGCGCAGCGAGAAGCTTTTCTCGGCGTGGACGTGGGCCGGCGGGTCAACCGTTTTCTGAGAGGCGAACGCACGAAAGTTATTCAGAAGTACGTGCCAGGCCGCGTGATCGAGGCACGCATGGACCTGGACGCACCACTGCACGAACCTGCTGAAGCCGAAGTCGTGCTGGGCGAGCTGCTGCCCCCGATCCTGGCCGAGCTGCGCGGCCGGGCCGCTGCCTACCTGACGGTCCATGCCCAGACGTTGGGAGGCCAGCTTTCAGCCACCCGCAAGGTCAAAGGCTCCCCTGGTCCCGCGGGCCTGCTCCGGATTGCCAGCCTCGCCCTGAGTGACACCGATGCCCTCCCGCTGGGCGTGGAGACCCTGGTGATCCAGCTGTCCGGTCTCCAGCAGCCAGGACGGATGGTGGGCCTATGGGCGTCCCTGGCCGAGCTGGAAGTCACGAAAGACGTCCTGGACCGCTTTCCCGAGGCACTCGTCAAGGTGCAGTGGCTGGACCCCTATGCCTACGCTACCGACGCCTGCTATCAGTGGGTGGACTGGCTGACGGGCACGGTGCGCTGCACGCCGATGACGCCGCGCCAGAGCTGGAAACCCGCATTCACTCGCACGCAGGCCCACCAGAAGGCGGTGGAGCGCACGCTGGCCTTCTTTGAGGGTGCCCAGCTGTGAAAGCGGTGCAGCAGTCTGTGGAAGTCCACCTGACGCCTGCAGGCGCATTGGGACGACTGCTGTGGCAGGGACGGGCCTATGCCATTCAAGGGGTGCTGGACCAGTGGCGTTACGGTGGACGGTGGTGGCGAGGTGAGGCTCCACGGGACTGCTATCTGGTGCAGGCAGGCGAGCTGGTGGCCGAACTGCATCACGAGGACAGCGGTGGCTGGTGGCTGGCCCGGATTCAGGATTGAGGATGAATCGCCCTCTGCCAGCACTTCTGACCTGCCAGAGCTCCTTCTCGGAAGGCCGCAGCACCGTCAGCCCCCGCAGACTGGTCCGACTGGCGAAGGAGCGCGGGTACAGCGCGGTGGGCTTGACCGACTGGTGCAGCGTGGCGGGAGCCGTGGAAATGTGCGAGGCAGCGGGCGAGGCAGGAATCAATGCCGTGATCGGTGTAACCCTGCCCATGCTGTTCCCTGCCCCACCTAAGTCAAGGGAAGCCCACGAGCTGTTCCCGCTGGTACTGCTGGCGAAGGATCGCGCGGGTTACGCGCTGCTCTGCGAACTGATCACCGGAATTCACCTGAGCACCCCACAGGGTCTGCCCGTGGAACGCCTGCAGGAGGTGGCCCGCCGCGGCGATCATCTAATCTGTTTCACTGGGGGGCGGCAGGGCTTCCCCACCGTGCTGGGGGAGCGCAAAGAGATGGCGCGGGCAGCGGCCTATTTGCGAACGCTGCGTCAGTCCTTCCCATTCGATTTGTACGTGCAGCTGTTCCACGGCGCAGCGCCGAACGAACGCCGCCGTCTGGAGTACCTGCGTGGGCTGGCACGCGACCTGGAACTGCCTGTGGTGGCCGCGCCCGAGATCAACATGGGAGCGCAAACCGAATATCCACTGCTGGACGCCCTGACCTGTGCCCGGCTGGGCATCGATGTCGAGGTTCCCCACGCCGAGCGCCCCCGTAACGACGCTCGTCACGTCAGCACACCGGAAGAGTGGGGCAGCTTGCTGCCCTTTCCAGACGCGCTCTTGAATGCTCAGAAGCTGGCCGAGGAATGCGCCCTCGATTTGCGTCCCGAACGGCTGCACGCTCCAGAACCGAAAATGCGGGTGTTTCAGACCCCGCAGGAGGCGTTGGAGGAGCGCGCCTTTGCCGCTTTACCCCTGCGCTATCTGCCGGACACCAGACCAGCCGCCCAGACCCGTTTGCAGCAAGAACTGGCCACGGTGCAGACCCTGGACATGGCGGGCTTCTTCTTGACGGCAGCGGAAGTGACCGATTACTGCCGGGAACACGGCATTCTCGCCGCTGGAAGGGGATCGGCAGCGGGCAGTGTGCTGTGTTACCTGCTGGGCATTACTCTTTCGGACCCTATCAAGCACAACCTGCTGTTCGAGCGCTTTCTCCATACCGGGCGCGTCTCTATGCCGGATGTGGACATCGACATTGCTTCCAGTCGTAGAGATCAGGTCTTGAGCTGGGTGGAGGCCCGCTGGGGCGGCGAGGGCACTGGAGAGGCGATGGTGGCCAACAAGATCACCTACCGCCTGCCCAGCGCCGTGCAGGACCTGGGCCGCGCCCTGGGCCTGCCCCCGGACCTGCGAGACCGCCTGAGCCGCGCCCTGGGCCGCGATTACCGCCATCTCCGCCCTCACCGCGCCAGGGAGGCGGAAGTGGTGTTCGCCGAAGTGCTGGGCGAGGCTCCCGTCAAAGACGACTTGCTGTCCCTGCTGGAGAACATCGAGCCGGGATTCGTCAGGCATCTGGCCCCGCACTCCGGCGGCGTGGTGCTGAGCGCCAGTCCGTTAACGCACTACTCGCCCCTGACCCGTTCCAGCGGCGGCATCCGGATGCTGACCTTCGACAAGGACGATGTCGAACGTCTGGGGCTGATCAAGCTGGATCTGCTGGGCCTGCGAATGCTGGCCGCTTTAGAACGTGCGCGAGAAGAGGTGATGCGCTTGACTGGGGAGTGGGTGGAATACGGCGATTTGCCCGATGATCCCGCCGTGTGGGAGCGGATCGCCAGCGGGGACACCCTGGCCATCTTCCAAATCGAATCTCCCGCCCAGGTGCAGATGACGGCCCGCTTGCAACCCAAGAACATGACCCAGCTCGCGCATCAGATCGCCCTCGTCAGGCCGGGACCGATCCAGTCTGGCACCGTTCACCCCTACGTCAGGCGGGCTAGGGGTGAGGAACCCGTGCCAGACCTGCCTGAACCGCTGCGCACCATCCTGGCCCCCACGCACGGCACGCTGATGTTTCAGGAGCAGATTCTGCGGATCGCGGTCCATTACGCGGGGTATAGCTGGCCCGATGCGGACAAATTCAGATCCAGACTCAGCAAGACCGAGGACGAGAGCGAGCTGGAGCAACTTAGGAACAGCTTCACTGCTGGAGCGGCTCTGACCACTGGTGCGTTTCCCTGGGAAGCGGAGAAAATCTTTTCCATCTGCGCGGCCTTCAAGGGCTACGGCTTCGCCGAGAGCCACGCTCATGCCTTCGCCCAGCACGCCTATGCCAGCGCTTGGATGCGCCAGCACCACCCAGCGGCCTACCTCGCGGGCTTTCTGACCGAAGCGCCCGGCCTGTGGCCTCCAGCAACGGTCAGTCACGAGGCCCGGCGCTGGGGCGTTTCCCTGCGCGGCGTGTGCATCAATCGCTCAGGTGTGTCGTACAGAGCCGAGAACGAACAGACCGTCCGGCTCCCCCTGACCGTGGTGGAGGGCGTGAGTGAAACAGCGGCGCGGCAGATCGTGCAGGAACGCCTGACGGGTGGGAAGTACAAGGGCGTCGAGGACTTCTATGACCGGGTAGAGGTGAAACGCGACGCTCTGGACACCCTGGCGAAAGCGGGCGCGTTCGATGGCGTGGACGCGCAGAAGAACAGGCGCGAGGCGTACTACGTCCTGCACACGGTCGCCAACGCCCGCAAGCCTGGAACACGTGGTTTGCTCCTTCCCCGGACCGAACCGCCCCAGTTGTCCGTCCTTTCGCCAGACGAATGGCTGTTCCTGGATCTGGACACCAAGGGCATCTCCGAATCGAGGCGGCACCCGCTGGACGCATGGCGGGCGCGGTTGCGTGACCTGGGCTGCGTGCCACTGAGCGGGCTGCGTCACGGGCAGGAAGCGTGGACAGCGGGCGTGGTGGTCACGAAACAGCGGCCTCCAACAGCCAAAGGCTTTGCGTTCTTCGTGCTGGAGGACGCCGCTGCCCGCGTGCAGGCCATCATCTCTCCCGATCTGTGGGAAGCCCACCGTGTCCTGCTCCGCGACGCCCGCGCGTTGATCGTGCACGGGGAGGCAACGGTGCGGGGACAGGCAGTGACGCTGAACGTGCGGCGGCTCAGTGAACTGCCGCTAGGCAGCTGGGCCAGCGCAGCAGACTGACGATGCCGGCCCTGCACGAAGAGGCCGCCAGTATTTGTCCCGGTCCGTTCCTCGTCCTGCTCGAGGGCAGCCAGCGGCGCTTTGCCGTCGTCCACCAGGGCATCAGACCACCCATCCAATAGGAAGCCCAACTGTCGGTCACCCCGTACAAAGGCCAGCAGGGCCAGCACCCTGGCGGTTCCCGCTTCTCCCCGGGCAACCTTCGCTGGGTCGAGAGTGTCTTGACAGGGTTCTGGCAACTTAACAGCGGTAGGCTGATCATCCGTGACTGACCGCAAGCCTTACCGACACCGGTTTCCGCTCAGCATCATCGGGCACGCCCTCTGGCTCTACCACCGATTTCCTCTCAGTGAGCGAGACGTCCAAGAATTGCTGCATCAGCGTGGCATCATCGTCAGCCATCGTCGTGAACGGACGCCCATGAGGACGCCACTCCTCCACGAAACCCTTCGCCAGTGGAACATCAAGTTCGCGCCGCTTCTCACCCAAGAGTTGCGTCACCGAGAGGGGACGCCGGGATTCTCGGTGGTTCCTGGACGAGGTGTTCGTCGAAATCAGTGGCAGGAAACATTGGCTGTGGCGGGCAGTCAATGAATCCGGTGCCGTACTGGACGTTCTCCTGCAAGCTCGTCAGGATGCGTACGCGGCGCAGAGCTTTCTTGAACAGTTGTTGATCACATATGACGTCCCAGACGTCATTCACATCGACAAGCTGTGGAGTGACAGGGCAGCCATTCGAGCGCTTCCGGTGCTCCACGCTGTGGAGCACTTCCAAGTCATTTCATCTGCACGCTGCAACAATCTGATTGAACAGTCCCACCGCCCGACCCGGAAACAGGAGCGAAATGGGCTGGGCTTCAAGAAACCACGACAGACACAAGAATTTCTGGCCCTGGATGCCCGCGTTTCGAATCTTCACCAGCACACCCGAACCACTGTCACCGCGCGCAATCGAAGATTGAATCAGTCGAAAGCCCACCTGGCTTGGCGACACGCCGTTGATATGGCGGTCTGAACTTCAGACCGCCGCTAGTGAGATGTGGCCTGCTCGCACTTAAGTTGCCAGAACCCACATGACGTTCGGTTAAATTGACACAACCGCTCCAGCACCTTCTCTCCATGGCGGTGCCCACATCGTCACCGCCGCCCTGCTGTCGGTCCTGGTTGCTGCAACCCTGCTGATCCGCCGAGCGCCGCGGGGCGATGAAATCCAGTCCCGCCCGCGAAATGCGCTTCACTCCAAAGGAACGCTTGTTGGGCTGGCTGTGACAATCGCGGCGGCCTCCCACTGTCTTCAGCATGCTCAGGGCCAGTTTCCGGGAGGGCTCGGCAAGGTCAGCACAGGGGCCGATCGCCGGTCTCAGGGCAGTGCATGCGCCCGTCGATAGAGCTTCAGCGGCCGGCCGGTGGGCTGGTAGTGAACATCAACGACCGCAAAGGACAGGACCACCAGATACTCGAGGTAGCGCCACGCCGTGATGCGGCTCACGCCCAGGTGCTGACCTGCCGCTTCGGCGCTCCAGGCCTCTGCGCTCGCCTCCAGCAGGTGCTGCACCTTGGTCAGGGTGGCGGCGTCGATCCCCTTGGGCAGATGGGTGACCGGATCGTGGCGCAGCAGGCGGTCCACTCCAGACTGGGTGAGGTGCGCCGCGCTGGACACGGCGCGGCGCTGGATGTGTCGTTGGAAGGCCGCCTGAAGACGCTGGCGGTCGAATGGCTTGATCAAGAAATCGAGGACGCCGCTGCGAACCGCCGTCTGGACGGTCGGCAGATCATTGGCGGCCGTCACCATGATGACGTCCGGACTGGTCGGCGTGCGCGGGAGCTGGCTGGCCCAGGTCAGACCATTGCCGTCCGGCAGGTAGATGTCCACCATCAGGAGATCAACCTGCCGCTGCCGCAGGTCCCGCTCGGCCTGGGCCAGCGTGCCCACCGCGCTGACCACCTGAAAGCCGGGGGTATCCTCCACCAGCGTCCGGTGGATGGTCCGCACCAGTTCGTCGTCCTCGATGATCACAACGCGGCTCAAGAAGACGGTCACGCTTCACCCCGCGCTGCCGGGATGCTGACGATGAACACACTCTCGCCCGGGGTTCTGAGGTAATCCAGCTGGCCACCCAGGCCCAGCAGGTGCTGACGGATCAACGCCAGACCCTGCCCGCGTCCCCTCCCCTTGGTGGTAAACCCCGGCCGTTGCCAGTGCTGTACATCCATGCCTGGGCCGCTGTCCCGGACCTCGAGCTGAAGGCCCTCGGCGTCCTCGCCGAGCATGACCGTGATGCGGCGCTCGGGCTGGCCCTGCAACGCGTCGAAGGCATTTTCAGCCAGGTTGCCAGCAGCCAGCAGGACGGCGTCAATCACGGGTTCCGGCCAGTGGTCGGCCAGCGCCGACGCCGCATCGACGTGCAGGTCAATCCCCAGTTCACGGGCGCGGGCGATCTTCCCGGCCAGCAGCGCGGCCAGCCGGGGCGGCGCGATCCCGGCCACGCTGTCGCTGACCTGCTGCGCCTGCCCGGCCTCACGCTGGATGACCTGCAGAGCCAGTTCGGGGCGGCCGATCTGCATCAGCCCCGCGATGGTGTGCAAGCGGTTGGTGAACTCGTGGGTCTGCGAGCGCAGCAACTCGACGTACTGGCGGGTCTGGGTCAGCTCCTCGGCCAGCCGCACCGCCTCGGCCCGTTCGCGGAACAGGATCAGCCGCTGATCGCCTGGGAGGGGTGAGCAAGTCAGCAAGACCGGCTGCCGCCGCCACACACTGGGCCGCTCCTGAAACGACGGCGTGCCCGCACTGCCCAGCAGGGCATGCAACTCGGGCCACAACTGCGGCAGGGGCGGGAGCTCCGTGACCTGTCCGGCCTGCAGGTAGGCCAGGGCGCGCGGATTAGCGAGCAGCACGCGCTCGCCTTCCAGCACCAGCACGCCGTCGTGCAGACCCGTCAGGACCGCGTGATGCTGGGAGACCAGTCCCGAAATCTGATCGGGTTCCAGATCGAACAGGTCACGGCGCAACCGGCCACTCAGGTACAGGCTGCTCAGCAGTGCGAACAGCAGGCCGAAGCCGTACCACGGCAGCAGGCCCCACATTACCCGCGCGATGCCGGCCTGCACGGTGGGCAGCAGAAAGCCGGTGGACACCAGACCGATCACCCGGCCCCCCGCGTCCCGGATCTCCGCCTTTCCCCAGATGAAATCGCGGAACTGCTGCACACCCACCTCAACCGGATCACCGTCGGCCAGCACATCGTCCAGCCCGCCCACCTGGCTGATGCGCTGTGACAGCGCTGGCGGAAAGGGATGGGCGTAGCGCATGCCCAGCCGTCCGCCCACCACCAAGAAATCCGCGCCGATCTCCGCCTGGATCTGCCGCAACAGGGGATCAATGCGCAGCGGCACGTCCGGGCGGGTGAAGTAGGTTCTGACCGTGGGCGTCCTGGCGATGGTGCGCGAGAGCATCAGCGCGCGGTCGCCGAACTCCTGACGCGTGTGCGAGGTCAGCGAGGCGTATTGCACCACCGCCAGAATCAGCATCAGCAAGGTAAAGACCGCCACCTGACTCAAGAAAAAGCGCTGCCACATCCGCAGCCTGCGCCAGCGCGCCGGCGGTACGGACAGCCGGGCCAGGCGGGCCGCGTCAGACGGGGGCAACAGGGCCGGACTAGAGCCGCGCATTGTAGGCCCGAATGATCTGATCGGCCCTGGCCTTGGCCGCCCGCAGCGCCTCGGCCGCGTCCGCGCCGACCAGCACCCGCTCGATGGCCGCATGAAGCACCGCCCTCACCTCATAGAAGCTGCCGAACAGCGCACCTGCCGTGGCCGCCGTGGGGCGCGTCCGTCGCAGCTGCTCGACGGCCACAGTATGCGCCTCGCCCGCCCTAAGCCAGCCCTGCTCCCGCAACTGCTCCACGCTGCTCTGCCTCAGCGGATCGTAGCCGCTGAGGCGGTGCCAGGATGCCAGATTCGCCGTGCTGGTCAGGTACAGGGCGAAAGCTCGGGCCGCCGCCGCCGTTTCGGGCGCGACCTCACGCGGAATCCACAGGCTGCTGCCACCGACCACCACGCCCTGCCTCGGGCTGCCTACGGGCACCGGCATCTGGCCCACCTGCACCGTGAATCCACGCGTCGCACTGCCGCCCAGCACCTGCCCGATGCGCGAGGACGAGGTCATCAGAAAGGCCACCTGACCCGACAGGAACAGCTGAGTGACGCCCGCGTTATCCTCGCGCTTGCCGGTGTTGACGTAGAAGCCCGAGCGGTTCATCTGCCCCAGCCAGCGCAGGGGCCGCTCTACCGCCGCACCGGTCAGAAAGGCCTGGGTGGCGCGGCGCTGACGTCCGTTGCCGCCGTCCACCCAGAGAGCACCCTGCTGCGCGGCCCACTGCTCGAAATACCACGCGTCCACCGGGAAGGTCAGGCAGTCGACCTGTTTCGCCGCCCGTTTCAGGGTGGCGCAGGTGTGCATCAACCCCTCGAGCGTGTCGGGCAAACGGGTCGCCGTGATTCCGGCCTGGCGCAGCAGCGACGTGTTGGCATACAGCACAGGGGAGGAGGTGTTAAACGGCAGCCCATACAGCTGTCCGCCCACCCGGTAGTAGTTCAGCACCGAGGGCAGCATGTCCTGCAACTGCCGCCCCGCCGCTGCTGGCAGGGGGCGGAACAGCATGCTGTCGACCGCCAGTTGGGTGCCCGCCTCCGAGATCTGCACTAGCGCGGGGGACTGGCCGGTGCGCGCGGCCGTCGCCAGCGCCTGAAAAGTCTGCGGGTAATTGGCATGGGCCACGGGCCGGACCTGAATCCTGGGATGCAGGCGGCCAAATTCGGCGGCCCGGTCCAGCATCCACTGGCGGCGCGGGGCGTCGGGAAAGACGTGCCAGAAATCGACCCGGATAGGCGACGGCTCAGGGGGCCGAACCGGATTGGGCTCAAATGCCGCCGGCGCTCCTGGACCCGCCAGAACCGCTCCCACCAGCGTCCATCCTCCCAGTCCCAGCCAGGCGACCAACAGGACGCGCCGCTTGACGTGCCTGACGCCTTTGCTGACGTCCATCGGTTCGCCTCTGGCCATGATGGGTGCATTGTAGGGGCCACTCCCCCGCCCCACGCGACTGTGGTGCTTCGCCGCGCGTGAACTCAATGCACCAAAGCTTGAGTTCGCTGCTCATGTTCTGCACACTCGGCGTTGAACCACATTCTGTCCTTCCGGTCTGTCCTGCCCTGTTGCAGCGTCGGCCCGGTGTTTTTCCCCCTTTCTCTGGTTCTGCCCCTGTTCAAAGGAGACTCCATGCGACGTATGAAACAGATCCTGACCCTGACCCTTTTCGCCACGGCGGCCACCGCCGGCGCACAGGGCAACCTGACCTTCGTGTGCGGTGCCCAGGCTGACTGGTGCCAGGTCGTGGCCAACGCCTACAAGAAGGAAACCGGCGGTGAGGCCAAGTTCCTGCGCCTGTCGGCCGGCGAGTCGCTGGCCCGCCTGCGCGCCGAGAAGGCCAACCCCAGTTTCGATGTGCTGTTCGGCGGCACCGGCGACGTCCACGAGGCAGGCACCAAGGAAAAGCTGCTGACCTTCTACAAACCCAAGGCCTGGAATGAGCTGTACCCGTCCCTGCGCAAGCAGGTCAAGGACGCCTACGTTCCGCTGTACACCGGGGCCCTGGGCTTCGCGGTCAATGACACGGTGCTCAAGAAACGCAACCTGCCCGCCCCCACCGACTGGCCTGATCTGGGTGACCCCAAGTACAAGGGGCTGGTGGCCATGCCCAACCCCAACACCTCCGGCACCGCCTACACCATGATCACCACCCTGATCCAGATCTACGGTGAAGATCAGGCGTTTGCCCTCTTGAAGAAGATTCACAACAACGTGCCGCGCAACGGCTATACCCGCCCCGGCTCCGGCGCGGCGTTCCTGGCCGCGCGCGGCGAGGTGGCCGTGGGCGTGACCTTCCTGCACGACGCGGTTGCCCAGAACGTGCGCGGCTTCCCGGTGCGCGCGGTGGCCCCCAAGGCGGGCACGGGCACCGAGATCGGCGGGGTCAGCCTGGTTACGGACGGCCCCAACGCGGCGGCGGGCAAACAGTTCATCGACTTCGTGCTCAAGCCTGAGACGCAGAAACTGGCTGCGACGGTGGAATCCTTCCAGATCCAGTCCAATGCCAAGACCCCAGTGGCCGCCGCCTCGCCCAACCTGGACAAGATCAAGCTGATCGACTACGACTTCGGCAAGTGGGGCGAGAGCGCCACCCGCGCCCGCATCATCTCGCGCTGGACCAAGGAGGTCTTTCCATTACCACGGCGGTAAATCCTCCCGTCTCGGCCAGGAACCGGGGCGGCGTTCAGGTGGCGTTGCTGCTGTGGCCGCTGCTGGGACTGCTCGCCTTTGCTTTCCTGCCATGGGCGCGTGAAGGCCGGGCCTTTCTGGCCGGCGGCCCCAGCGGCCTGGGGCTACTGGGCACCCTGCCGGTGCTGTGGGCGCCGCTGCTGGCCCTGGTCGCCACCCTGGGCCTGAGCTTCGTGGGCCGCGCCGCCCGCGCCCTGCCCACACTGATCGCTGCGCTGGCCGGATTTCTGGTCACCGCCTTTTTCATCGTCTTCAGGAACGAGCCCGCCGATCTGGGGGCGCTGATCACCGCGCTGGCCCTGCTGTCGGTCACAGGCATGGCCCTGTCAGACACGGGGATCATCAAAGCCGACCGTTTCATCGCCAGTTCCACGCTGTGGGTGGGCCTCTTTCTCATCCTGTTCGTGATGTTCCCGCTATTCAGGGTGCTGCGCAGTGCCTTCGGCGAGACGGGCTTCTCGCTGGAAGCCTTCCGCAGCGTGCTGAGTTCACCGGCATTCTTCGTGCTGGAGAATGAGACCACCGCCCGCAGTGAAACGACGCTGGCAGTGATGGCCACCGTTGCTGGTGCGGTGGCCGGGCTGGGGGCGTCCCTGTGGCGACGGCTTCCGGTCTGGGCCACCGTGCGCAACACCGTGCTGGCGGCGCTGGGGGTGGGGATCGTCGCCGCGCTGTATTTCGGCTTCGGTGCGCTGCGCAACAGCGTGCTGCTGGCTGTGAGCGTGGCGACGGCGGCCACCGCATTGGCCCTCGCTTTCGCGCTGCTGGGCACGCGCAGCCGCGCGCCGTTCGGCCCCTACCTGTTCGTGCCGCTGGCGTTGGCCGGGTACGCGATTGGATCGCTGGCCGCCAGCACCCCACAAACGGCTGGGCTGGGGCTGCTGTTCAAGGGCGTGGGCGTGCTGGCTGGAGTGGGGATGGCATGGTGGCTGACCCGCCAGCGCATCACGGCCGGTCGTCTGCTGGGCGTCTTCTCACTGCTGCCGATCATCACGCCGCCGTTTGTCATCGGCTTCGCGCTGATCTTTTTGCTGGGTCGCCAGGGGCTGATCACCAAGGACATCCTCGGACTGGACACCGACGCGTTGCTGGGGCCGCTGGGCGTGGGCATCGCGCAGACGCTGGCCTACACCCCCATTGCCTATCTGGTGCTGGTGGGCGTGGTGCAGAGCCTGAACGGCACGCTGGAAGAGGCCGCCGTCACCCTGGGCGCGGGCCGCTGGCATGTCCTGAAGACCGTGATCTGGCCGCTGGTGCGCCCTGGCCTCGCCAACGCCTTCCTGCTGACCATCATCGAGAGCCTGGCCGACTTCGGCAACCCGTTCGTGATGGGCGGCTCGTTCCTGTCCACCGAGGTCTATTTCGCGGTGGAATTCAGCCCCGCCGAGGCGTCGGTGTACGGCACGGTGCTGCTGGCCCTGAGTGTCTCGGCGTTCTTGGCACAGCAGGCGTGGCTGGGGCGCACCAGCTTCACCACCATCACCGGCAAGCCTGCGCAGGGCACGGTGACGCCGCTGCCTCCTGTGCTGGAGCGCATCTTGCTGCTGGTTTTCATGGTCTGGGTGCTGTTCGTGGGCGCAGTGTACGGCAGCATGTTCTTCGGGGCCCTGGTCAAGCTGTGGGGGTTTGACAACACCTTCACTTTCGAACACATCCGCAACCTGTCGGTGGGCTCGCTGGGCGTCTTCTTCAACACCCTGAAGATCGCCGCCCTCAGCAGCGTGCCGGTGCTGATCCTGAGCGTGGTGATCGCCTACCTCATCACGCGGCAGAAGTTCTTCGGGCGCGGCTTTATTGAGCTCGGCTCGCTGCTGTCCTTTGCGGTGCCCGGGACGGTCATCGGCATCGGGTACATCCTGGCGCTCAATAGCGGCTTCGCGTACATGACCGGCACCATGTTGATCCTGATCGTCGCCTTTATCTTCCGCAACATGCCGGTGGGCATCCGGTCGGCCGTCGCCAACCTGCGCCAGATCGACCCGGCGCTGGAAGAGGCGAGCACGACGCTACGTGCGGGCAGCCTGACCACGTTGTGGCGGGTGGTGATGCCACTGATTCGCCCCGCCTTGATCTCGGCGCTGATCTTTGCCTTCGTGCGCGCCATGACCGCCATCTCGCAGATCATCTTCCTGATCTCGCCAGACCACAAGGTGGTGACCAGCGAAGTGCTGAGCATGGTGGAGCGTGGACAGCTGGGCGACGCAGCGGCGCTGTCGGCCCTGCTGGTGTTCACGCTGGCCGTGGTCATCGCCCTGATGACCTGGGCCGTGGGCCGCATGGGATCGCAGGCGAAGGTGAGTGTATGAACCGCATTCCTGAGAGGACCCCATGACTGCCACCCAAGTCCGCCCCCCCGCCTCCGTCCCCAACCCCCATGCGGCCCCGGTCAAACTGGAAGGCGTCACCAAGCGCTTCGGCAAGACCACGGCTGTTCAGAGTGCCAACCTGACCGTGGAACCTGGCACGCTGGTCACGCTGCTGGGGCCCTCGGGCTGCGGCAAGACCACCATCTTGCGGATGATCGCGGGGCTGGAAACCATCACCGAGGGCAAACTATCGATCGACCACGAGGACGTGACCCAGCTCTCGGCGGCGCAGCGCGATGTGACGATGGTTTTCCAAAGTTACGCCTTGTTTCCGCACCTGAGCGTGCTGGAGAACGTCGCCTACGGCCTGCGGGTGGCCCGCCGCCCCGACGCTGCGCAGGCCGCCGAGGACGCCCTGAAACTGGTGGGCCTGGGGGGCTACGGCAGCCGCGCGCCCTCGCAGCTGTCCGGCGGCCAGCAACAGCGTGTTGCCCTGGCCCGGGCGCTGGTGATGAAACCCAAGGTGCTGCTCTTCGACGAGCCGCTGTCCAACCTGGACGCCAAACTGCGCCGTCAGATGCGCAACGAGATTCGCGCCATCCAGCAGCAACTGGGGATCACGGCTGTGTACGTGACCCACGATCAGGCCGAGGCGCTGGCGATCTCGGACGTGGTGGTGGTCATGAGCGCGGGGAGGATCGAGCAGATCGGCACCCCTGAAGACCTGTACCGCCGCCCCGCCAACGCGTTTGTTGCGGACTTTATCGGCGAGGCCAACCTGCTGCAGGGCACCTACGATGGCCAGAAGCTCGGCTTTGGCAACGTCTTTCTGCCCTACACGCAACCCGGCGCCCCTACGGGGAACGTGCGCGTGCTGGTGCGGCCCGAGTCGATCTCGTTCAGCGAGACCGGGCTGGCCGGGCGCATTACCTCCGGCGCGTACCTGGGGGCCATGACCGAGTACACCATTGAAACGTCCGCCGGCGCGGTCCTGATCGCCCCACCCTCTGAATCTACCATTTTGCCCAACGGCAGCGACATCCACCTGGATTTCCGCAGCAACGGCCTGTACATCCTGCCCGCCTGAAGTCCACATTCCGCCCCCTGTCCAAAGGAGTTCCATATGCGCCACCTGATGCTGACCGCTGCCCTGATGCTGCCCACCGCCACCGCCCAGATTTCCGTTGCCAGCATTCCTGCCCTGCCGCCTGGCGTCGTGGCCCAGACCACGCCTGCTGCGCCTGCGGCCGCTATCCCTGTCCAGGCGGGCCCCGTCGCCAGGGTCGAGATCCAGGACGTGGAGATCACGTCTCCAGTCAGTGCGGGCGCCACTCCCACCGTGGCCAGCGACGATGTGGGCGAGGTCATGATTCCTGTGCTCGCCACCGACAAGGACGGCAACCCGGTGGCAGGCGTGGCCGTGACCTGGGAGGTCAAGAACACTGGCAAGGCCCCGGTCTACGTAATTTCAAGCATGGTGGACGGCACGGCGACAGCCATTGCGGCGACGATCGCCCCCGATGAAACGGTCAAGTACGAAACGATGACGGGCATGGACGGCACAGTCACGCTGTTGCTGAACGCCACGGCCAGCACCGCTGCCGCCTTGAAGCTGACTGCCTCTACCGGCGAGGTCAAGAACCTGCGCGACGCGGCGCAGACGATCGACTGGATCGGTCAGTAAAGCTTTCGCCTGATCGGGTGACCAAGGTTGCCTGACCGGCCACATGGAGCAGGAATCGCAACTTCGATGGTGGCCGCCCGTCTGGGAACGTGGCGGCCACTATGGTGTTCGAAGGGTTCTGGCAAGTTAAGCGCAATAGGCTGATTTTCCGTGAATGATCGCAAGCCTCTGCGGCCATCGCCCTCCCCCTGAGCATCATTGGGCACGCCCTCTGGCTCTACCACCGGTTTCCCCTCAGTGAGCGCGATGTCCAAGAATTGCTGCACCAGCGTGGCATTGTTGTCAGTCACGAGACCCTCCGCCAGTGGGACATCAAGTTCACACCGCTGCTCGCTGAGGAGTTGCGGCATCGGGACCCCAACGGGATTCCCGAGGGTTCCTGGATGAGGTGTGCGTCGAGATCATTAGCACAAAACACTGGTTATGGAGGGCAATCGACGAATCAGGCGCAGTTCTCGGCCTCCTTGCTGCAAACGCGCTTCAGAGGCGTTCGATGATGGTGGCGGTGGCCATGCCGTGCCCGATGCACATGGTTTGCAGACCCACCGCGCCGCCCGTGGCTTCCAGACCGCTGAGCATCTTCGCCATCAATCCCGCGCCGCTGGCCCCCAGGGGGTGGCCATGGGCCACCGCGCCGCCCCAGGGATTGACGCGGGCTGGATCGACTTTCAGTTCTTGGGTCCACGCCAGGGCCACGCTGGCAAAAGCCTCGTTGATCTCGATCCAGTCGATGTCGGCTAGGGTCAGCCCCGCCTTGGCCAGTGCCTTGCGGGTGGCCGGGATAACGCCCGTGAGCTGCATGGTGGGGTCATCCCCCACCGCCACGCGGGCACGGAAGCGGGCGCGTGGGCGCAGGCCGTCGGCTATGGCCACCTCGCGGTCCCCCACCAGCACGGCGGCGGCCCCGTCGCTGATCTGGCTGGCGTTGCCCGCCGTGACCACCCCGGCTTCGCGGAACGGAGTCTTCAGGGCCGCCATCTTCGCCGGGTCGATGTCGCCACGCACGCCCTCGTCGTGTTGCACGGTGATGGTATTCCCGCCCGCGTCCAGTCCAGGTGCAGGCAGCAGTTCAGCGTGCAGCCCGCGCGACGCGGCGGCCCGACGGTGGCTTTCTGCGGCAAAGGCGTCAAGCATGTCGCGGCTCAAGCCCCAGGCGTCGGCGATACGCTCGGCACTCTCACCCTGGTGAATCAGGTCCACTGCGCCCAGCAGGTCGGGGTTGAGGCGCTCGAAGCCGCCGCCGATGTCGCTGAACATCGGCACGCGGGTCATGCTCTCGACGCCGCAGCCGATGGCGTAGTTCAGGTCCCCGGCATCCACCCCCTGCGACGCGAAATGCACGGCCTGCTGTCCGCTGCCACACATGCGGTTGAGGCTCAGGGCAGGCACCTCGGCGGGAAACCCGGCCAACAGCGCCGCCAGCCGCCCGATGTTCGCGCCCTGTTCGCCCGTCTGGGTGACCGTTCCGGTGATCACGTCCTCTATTTTGCCCGCGTCCAGGCCCGCACGGTTCAGCAGCCCCTTCAGCGTAAAGGCGAGCAGGGCGTCGGGCCGCACCTCGCGGTAGGCTCCACCCCGCCTGCCGTAGGGGGTGCGAACGGCTTCCAGAATGACAGCTTCTCTCATCGGTGCTCCTTGTTCCCCTGAACGCTCTGGTCCTGGAAGCTGCCAGGGGCAGACATGGACTGCTCCCGTCCATGCAGAGTTGCTACGTTGGCGCTCATCTCGGGGCCATCCGGATCGCGCCGTCCAGCCGGATGGTCTCGCCGTTGAGCATCTGATTTTCAAAGATGTGCCTGACCAGCGCCGCGTACTCGTCAGCCCGTCCCAGGCGACTGGGAAAGGGCACCTGCTGACCCAGCGAGTCCTGGGCGTCCTGCGGCAGTCCCTGGAGCATGGGCGTCTCGAAGATGCCGGGGGCCACCGTCACCACCCGGATGCCGCTGCGGGCTAGGTCACGGGCAATCGGCAGCGTCATGCCCACCACGCCTCCCTTGCTGGCCGCGTAGGCGGCCTGCCCGATCTGCCCGTCGTAAGCTGCGACGGACGCGGTGTTGACGATTACCCCTCGCTCGCCCGAATCGCCGGGCGCGTTGTCCAGCATGGCCTGAGCTGCGAGGCGAATTACATTGAAGGTGCCGATCAGGTTCACACGCACCGTGCGCTCGAACACGTCCAGCGGGTGTGGGCCGCGCTTGCCCGCCGTGGTGGCCGCCGGGGCAATGCCGGCGCAGCTTACCGCCCCGTGCAATTCGCCGAAGCGCTCGCGTCCGGTGTGAATGGCCGCCTGCACGTCGACTTCACTTGCCACGTCCGCTCGCACGAACAGGCCGCCGAGTTCCCTGGCAAGCGCTTCACCCGCCTCCACATTCAGATCGAGCATCAGCGGAAACCCGCCCGCCTCGGCCACCATACGGGCCGCGCCCGCTCCTAGCCCGGAAGCCGCCCCCGTGATCAGCACTGTCTTGTCTTTGAGATTCATGACTTCCCTCCTGCTGCTGCCGTTCAGATAAGCTGAATTACCGTTGCAACTCGCGGGCGATCACGAGCTTCTGGATCTCGCTGGTGCCTTCGTAGATCTGCAGCACCTTGGCGTCCCGGAACAGTTTCTCCACGGGATATTCCGTCGAGTACCCCATACCGCCGAAAATCTGCACCGCCTCGGTGGCCGCCGCCATCACGCTCTCGGCGGCAAACAGCTTGGCTTGCGAAGCAGCCAGGGTGTTGCGCTGACCGTGGTCGATCAGCCACGCGGCGCGGTAGGCCAGCAGACGAGCGGCCTCCAGCGAGGTGGACATCTCGGCCAGCTTGGCGGCGATCAGCTGATGACGGATGATCGGTTGGCCCATCGTCTGGCGTGTCTGGGCATACGCCAGACTTTCTTCCAAGCAGCGGGCGTGCACGCCCACCCCGAAGGCCGCCACCATCGGGCGGGAGTGATCGAAGGCGTCCATCGCGATGCGGAAGCCCTGCCCTTCTTCCCCAATGCGCTGCGAGGCGGGAATGCGGCAACTATCGAAGAAGATCTCGCAGGTGGGCGCGCAGCGCTGCCCCAGCTTGTCCAGCGGCTCCCCGACGCTCAGGCCCGGTGTGCTGCGCTCGACGATAAAGACGCTCAGGCCGGTGCTGCCCCCGTCCCCGGTCCGGGCAAAGACCACGAAGAACGAGGCGAGGTTGGCATTGCTGATCCAGGTTTTGCTGCCCGACAGCACGTAATCGTCACCGTCACGCACCGCGCGGGTCTGCAGTCCGGCCACATCGCTGCCCGCCCCCGGTTCCGTCGCGGCGTAGGACGCCAGTTCGCCGGCCACCAGACGAGGCAGCACCCACTGTTTTTGCTCCTCGCTGCCATGGTGGATGACGGCGTCGGCGGCCAGCGAGTTGATGCTCAGCGCCGCGCCGACGCCCACGCAGCCCCGGCACAGTTCCTCGGTCACCAGGGTCAGGGCCAGACAGCCCAGTCCTGCGCCCCCGTACTCTTCCGGCACCGTCAGGTTGAGCAGCCCCAGGGATAGAGCCTGATCGTAGATGGCCTGTGGAAACGTCTTGGTCCGGTCCAGTTCCGAGGCCTGTGGGATGATCTCGCGTCCGGCAAATGTGCGGGCAAGTTGCTGAAGCTGGCGTTCTTCGTGGTTGAGTAGGAAATCCAAGTGACCCTCCCTGGGGCGTGCCTGCGGCAGAGCGCCGCCAGTTGCCGTGCGTGATTGGGACATTAGGGGCTAGAACTGCCGCTGCAGGCACAAAGACACGATCTTAAAACTTTACTCCGCTCAGCTCCCCGGCGGCTCGCTCTGGTGTCCCTCGTGGACCGTGACTGTCGTTCAGGACTCAACACCAAAGCCCAAATGGAGGCTTAGTCGATTCCTGGCATCAGAATTGGTCCAGGGGAGGCATCGTCTGTTAGGCAATATAGAATTCACCTGCTGGCGCTCAGGGCCACTTCTGAGCGGCGCTGTACATGCTTTTGCTGCTGGGTGAGCCACTTGAAGGCCAGGTCGATCCAGACTTGTGCCTCTGGATTGATCAGTCGAGGGTCGTCGGCGCTGGTTTCATCGGCGAGGGAGAGGCCATGCGCGCCGCATTCAAACACATGCAGCTCATACGGTGCGCGCTGATCGGCCAAGGCCAGCGCGAAACGCAGGGCATCCTGCGAAGGCACGACCATATCTGCCGTTGTGTACCACAGGAACGTGGGGTGGTGATAGGTCCAGTGCTGGAGGACGAACGCACCTCCGAGCACCCGTTCATACCGCTGGTGACCAGTGATCGGTTCGGCGACGCCGGAATGGTGCATCGTGAACACCTAATCCCAATCTCCGAGCAACCGATCGAGCGGGCTCATTCGCAGGCCCGCCCGTCGCCATCGCGGTCTAGTTTGCGGCTGTAGCCCGGCTGCCCGGCCAGGAGCGGTGCTTTGCCCGCGGCTCGCACCGCCGCACAGCTCGGATACGTCACGGAACTGGGCGGCCGAGCAGGGGACGGTGCCGGTGGAGTCGGCCGAGTCTGAGGCACCGTCCCGGTCCCCTTTTCCGTCACGAGGGCGTACTTCCCACCGGGTTGCACGGTGACTGTTACCGTGCCATTGAGATCGGTGCGGTAGATCGAGGCACCCACGCTCTTGTACAGCGCCAGCGCTTCCGAGGTGGGATGCCCGTAGTTGTTGGGACCGACGCCGATCACCACATTGCTGGGCCGTACTGCCTTGAGCCAGGCCGGGTTGTCGCCATTTCTGGCCCCGTGATGAATGGATTTATAGACGTTGATGGGACCGAGTTTGCTGGCCGGGTACTTCTTCAGCCAGCCTGCTGTTTCCGCGGTCTCGCTATCTCCGGTCATCAGGGCGCGGAAGGTGCCGTACTCGATCAGCAGGCCGACGCTGTTGAGGTTCTGATCGGTCTTCGGCATCCCGGGTGGTGGGGGCAGGATGGTCACCTTCACGCTGCCGAGATTGATCACCCGGTCACTGGCCAGCAGGCCCTGGGTGCCGGCGGTCCCCACCGCCGCCGTCAATTTGCTGAAGGTTTGGGTGTTCGCCGCGATGCCGTTGTTGAGGAAAAACTTTGGTTTGAACTCCTGAACGGCTGGGGTCAGGCCAGTGATGTGGTCTGCGTCGCCGTGACTGGCCGCCACGATCGCGAGACTTTTGACACTGTACTGGCCCAACAATTCGGTCATTCGTTTTTCAGACCGTCCACCGTCGTACAGCAGGCTCTGTCCTTCAGGGGCGGTGATCAAGACGGCGTCGCCCTGCCCGACGTCCAGGAAACGGATGGTCAGCACCCCAGCAGGGGCGGGCTGGGCCACCGTCATCCCACCCAGCAGCGCGGCTAGAACGAGGACGCGCCTCACAGGTCCAGATCTCCTTCGGGTGCCTGGGCATTCAGTTGATCGAGCTGTCGCTGGCCCAGGGCGTGGCGTCGGTCTGTTTCCTGGTGATCGATTTCCATCTCTACGTCGCCGCCCTGCACGTCGATGCGGATGACGTCGCCTTCTCTGACCCCTTTGGGTAGGCTGGCCAATTGCCAGTCCTCGGTGGTGCCATCCGGTAGCTCGACGCGGGCGAGGTGACCTTCGATGCCGTCGATGGTGACGTAACTGATGCCCAACTCCCCACGCTTTTCCGTCATGCCGCAAAGTAGCGCATGCACGCCAAGCTCCCGTGCGAGATTGCGCTATGAGAAGACAATTGACGTTGGGCGCGACGGCCGTGTTCTTTCTCTTCCTGGCTCCCGCCCAGGCCCACCGCAGCGGGTGTCACCGCTGGCATTCTTGCCCCAGCGACAGCGGCTCTTACGTTTGCGGCGATCTGGGCTATACCTCGGGGTGTCCCACCACCCAGCAGGTCAGGCCAGTCTCTATCCCGGCAGCCGCGCCGCCAACGGACGACGCGATCCGCTACACCACCACTAACCTCAATCTGCGGGCTGGACCGGGAGCGGAGACCACGAAAGTGGCGACACTGGTCAAGGATACGCGGGTGCGCGTGCAGTTCTGCGCGTCCGGCTGGTGCAAGGTGAGCGCGGCACAGGGCATCGGTTACGTGTCCCAACAGTATCTGCGGCGCTGAACGCTGCACCATGACACCATGCGGACATGATCCGCGCTCAACTCCTCACCCCGGACGCAGGCAGTCTGAGCACCTTCCTCACCACCCACACGCGCACCCGCGATTGCCTGATCCAGGTTGCCGGACTCGCTGAAGTCACCTACCACGGCCGTGCCGCCAGCACGGCCGAAGTCGGCGCGTACCTCGTCATGATCAAACGTGATGGTAGCCTCCAGATCCATGCCCCCACCGGCATCAAGCCCATGAACTGGCAACCCCGGACAGATGAGCTCTCCGCTTGTGTTGAACATGGTCACTGCGTGCTGCACGCTTCTCGTCGGAGTCCAGAAGAACTTGTGCGCGTCACCTTCTTGCACCCTCATCTCGCGCTGGCGCTCGATTTGTACGAGGAAGCATCGTTTACCTTGTCTGGCTCGGAGAAGCAGATGCAGGACGCGCTGGCCCGTCATCCAGAGCTGATCGAGCCCGGCCTGACCGTGCTGGACCGTGAGTTACTGATTGATTCTGGCGGTATTGACCTATACGCGCGTGACGCGCAAGGGCGGTCTGTGGTGGTGGAACTCAAGCGGGGCCGGGCCACGCAGGATGCAGTCAGTCAGCTGGGACGCTACGTTGCGACGGTGCAGAAGTCCGGTGTTCATACGGTGCGGGGCATCCTGGCGGCGCCGTCCATCACGGCGCCGGCCTTGAAAGAATTGCGCGCCAGGGGATTGGAATTCCGCGAGATCGGCGCGTGGCCAGAGGCGCCTGCACCAGCGGCCTTGCCCTCCCTCTTCGATTAAAGAGATCAAGGTGTCAAGTAAAGGCCGCGACACTACGGTGGAGCGTGATCTTGTGGTGGAGAGGAGCTGGGGCTTGGAGCAGTAACGATCCTGCATGTGCCTCCTGCGTCTGGGTCGCTTTCTTATTTACGCCCCATGAAATGAATCGGACAAGGGCCAAAAATCCGGCCCGCAAGGTTGCAAAAACGGATCGCCCCTTCACGGTCTTGGACAACAGGATTTCGCAACGCTCGAAGCTGCACTTCGTCCCATGTCTCGAAGCACCGCTTAAACGTTCGTTTCTGCAACAGTTGAATGGACTGCCCTGGCTCCTTTGTGCTATGGACCTGTTCTGCTGTGGAGGGCGCAGCCAGGGCGAGTGTCAGAGTTCCAGGCTCGAACAGCTCCTGGCCTCGCCGCCAGATGATCCTGGCCTTCCCTTTGTTACCCGGCGAAGCGTGAGCCACCGAATTTTGCGCTCTACAGGCGAGCAAAGCATGCCCGACGTCTGAATAACGCGCGGGGGAGGCCTCCAGAAGGCCCGCCCCGCCTTCAGTGCTCTTCAGGCGCGCGTGGAAGGAAGACGCACGCGGTTAAGCATCAGCGCGTTCACAGTGACGATCACGGTGCTAGCGCTCATCAGCGGCGATGGTCTTCGTGCGCCCCGGCTACCAGAGCGGCGAGGAACTCCTGATGCGGCTCCGTGACAGGCTGGAGCCCAAGGGCTCAGGCGCCTAAACCAGACGATATGAACAGGCCCCTCGCAAGAGAGGGGGCCTGTTCATGGTCGCCCGCCCGCCGGTCGGTGGGAGCCTTGTACCGTCTTAAGCCGATGTTGAGGGAAGATGGCGCGTTACACGGGCTTAACACGCCCCCTTGCACGATGGGAAGCGAACGTCCGCGTATACCTATTTCCGTCCTATTTCCCGGAGGTTTTCCATGACCCAGAACGCCAGCTCGACCATCACCCACATGCTGCAGACTCATCCACAGATCGGCCAGTCCCCATTCGATCTGAACGCCCTGACCGAATGCATCGACGCCTGTTTCGAGTGCGCGCAGGTCTGCACTTCGTGCGCCGACGCTTGCCTAGGCGAGACCGAACACGCCGGACACCTGACCCACTGCATCCGGCTCAACCTCGACTGCGCCGACATCTGCACCACCACCGGGCGCGTGCTGATCCGCCAGACCCAGCCGGAGATGGCCGTGATCCGCGCGCAGCTCCAGGCCTGCCTGGCGGCTTGTAAAGCCTGCGGCGACGAGTGCCAGGAGCATGCCGAGAAAATGGACATGAAGCACTGTGCTGTCTGCGCCGAGTCGTGCCGCCGCTGCAAGCAGGCGTGCCAGAAGATGCTCGATGGCCTGAACGCCTAAAGTCCTGTGCAGTTTGCCGCCGTCTGCCACAGGACTTACGCTGCAGGCGGTTTTCCCTGCCAAGGAGTCAACGATGAACAAATCCATGAACCGCCAGGGGGCAGCTCAGGGCTCAGACGAAAAGCCGATGGGCAAGATGGGGGGCAGCTATGGCCGCTTCGCGGCCATGATCGCCACCTCCACCGTGATCATGTACGGCCTGATGTACCTGAACACCTACCAGCTCGATCACGTCTACTTCAGCGAGACGCGCGTGTTCATGGCGATCTACATGGGGGCCGTGATGGCGGTGATCATGCTCGGGTACATGCTGAACATGTACAAGAACAGCCGCGCCAACCTTGGCATTCTGCTCGGGGCCATCGCTGTCTTCGCGGGGTCGCTGTGGCTGCTTCGGTCCCAGGCCACGGTGGGCGACGTGGCATACATGAAAGCCATGATCCCGCACCACTCGATCGCCATCCTGACCAGCAAGCGGGCCCGGATCAAGGATCCCCGCGTGCGTGAACTGGCCGACGGCATTATCGAGACCCAGGTCCGCGAGATTGCCGAGATGGAGGCGCTGGTCCGCGACCTGGAGAGCAAGAAATAAAGAGGAAGGCTGGCAGCCCCTAGTGGGGATGGGCCGCCAGCAATTTCAGGGTGAAGATGCTGCCTTGCGGACTTGAACACACCGCCAGGCTGCCGCCCATACGGGTCGCCAGACCGCGCGCGATGGTCAGCCCCACCCCGCTGCCGTCTCCCCGTGTGCGCGCCGGGTCAACACGGTAAAAGCGCTCGAAAATGCGCTCCAGATGTTCGGCCGGGATGCCGTTCCCGGTATCCGCCACCGTGAACAGCACGTCACCGCCGCTATGGGTCGCTCCCAGCGTCACCTGGCCCCCGCGTGGTGTGTGGCGCAGGGCGTTGCTCAGCAGGTTGGCGAGGATCTGCGCGGCCCGCTCGAAGTCTGCCGTGATGGATGGAAGATCTGCAGCCTCAGCCCGGACCAGTGCCACGCCACGTTCCTCGTACACGCCTGCGAAGCGCTCGAAAGCGTCGGCGATCAACGCGGCGGGAGCAAAGTCGCTGGGATGCAACTCCACCGCTCCTGCCTCCACCCGTGAGACCACGCTCAGGTCCTGGGCCAACCTCTCCATCGCGGCCGTCTCGCGCAGAATGGCCTCGGAAACAGCCTCTGGGGTCATCACCCCGTCTTTCATGGCCTCGGCGTACCCGCGCAGCGCCGAGAGGGGCGTCCGCAGTTCGTGCGCCACGTTGGAGATCAGTTCCACCCGCCCCTGTTCCACCTGTTGCAGCGCAGCGGCCATGCGGTTGAAGTGACGTGCCACGTCGGTCAGTTCATCCCGGCCTTCTTCCGGCAACCTCCGCCTGTAATCGCCTGTGGCGATAGCGTGGCTACCGTCCCGCAGCAGTTCCACGGACCGCACCACCCGCCGCGCCGAGAACAGCGCCGTGAGGGCCGCCACCACCAGCGCTAATGGCAACGAGGCCAGCAGGGCCGCGTTCAGGGTGCGCCGCACGCCGCGCTCCAGATCCGGGCGCAGGGAAGCGCCGTCGGGGCCGATCAGCGTGATCATCTGCTCGACGTGGTGGCGAATAAAGGCGGGAGCCAACACCTCACTGATCAGAAGGACCGCGCCCAGCGCGATGCAGATCACCAGCAGGTGAGACAGGAACAGCCGGGGGTAGAGTTTCAGCTGCCCTCACCCCCTTCCTGGGCTTCCATGAAGCGGTAGCCCACCCCGCGCACCGTCTCGATGAAGCGGGGAGCGTCGGCGTCGTCGCCCAACTTGCGGCGCAGCCCTGTGACATGCACGTCTACTACCCGCGTGGTGCTGGGGAAGTCATGACCCCAGACCCGCTCCAGCAGGCGTTCGCGGCTCCAGACCAGCCCGGGATGCTGCGCGAAAGTGGCCAGCAGGTCATACTCCAGCTTGGACAGCTCCAGGATCTGCCCCGACAGTGTGGCGCGGCGGGTTCGCAGGTCCAGCTCCAGGTCGCCGCTGCGAATTTCATGACGGACTCCTGCCCGTCGGAGCAGGGCGCGGACACGGGCCACCACCTCACGTGGACTGAACGGCTTGACCACGTAATCGTCCACGCCCAGATCCAGCCCACGCAGCTTGTCCTCCTCCTCACCACGTGCAGTCAACATCAGAAGAGGCAGCTCAAGCCCCAGGGCCCTCGCCTCGCGGGCCAGGTCCAGGCCACTGATCCCTGGCAACATCCAGTCCAGGATCGCCAGATCGACGCGTGGCAGCAACTCGCGGGCCTGATGACCGCCGGCCGCCTGCAAGACCTCGTACCCCGCGCCGCTCAGGTAGGCGTGCAGGATTTCCAGGATGGCCGGATCATCATCGACGATCAGAACGCGGGCCATGCCCGCCTTCCGCCCAATCCCTGGGTCACAACCCTCGTTTGATCAGCCACTGGCGGTAAACGTACATCTCGTTGGCCTGGGTGCGGATGATGTCGCGGGCCAGGCCCAGCACGCGCGCGTCGCTGCTCTTTTGTAGGGCCAGGCTCGCCATGTCAATGGCGCTGGCGTGGTGCGGCAGCATGCCCTCTACCAGGCCACGGTCACTGTCCTTGTTGGCCTTAAGCGTGGTGATCATGCCGGTCATCTCGCTCATCATCCCGTTCTGCGCGCTCTTGTCCATGCCGCCGAGGGCCTTCAGCCAGGTATTCATCTGGCCGATCTCTTTTTGCTGCACGCTGAGGATGTCTGCCGTCCAGCGCTTGACCTGGGTGTCCTTGACGTTGTTCAGCACCGTTTTGCTCATGTCCACCGCGCCCTGGTGGTGAACGATCATCATGGAGAGAAAGGCGCGGTCAAAGGCCCTGCCCTTTAGGGTCTCCAGGCTGCCGTTCATGGGGGTGCCGTGGTTCATGCCAGGCATGGTCATCTGGGCGTGGGCCAGGGGGGTGAGGCTGAGGGTCAGCAGCAGGGCACAGCGTTTCATGGCTTCAGCGTGGGGCCACCGTGTTAAAACCGTGTAAAGCGGGGAGTCTGGGCATAGCAAGCATTCGCTTCTGCACCGCTTTTGCCCAACGTTCTGTCGGAGAGTTGTGATGCCATGCAGATGGAATTCCAACCGGGGACCTTGAACGCCTGATTTGCCCCACGGTTGCTTTCCGATACCTATGATCGCAAGATCAGCAGATGACCGAGCCTGCGCCCGCTCTCTACCAACGCCTGCTGGTCGCCACCGGCGGCGCTCCTCACTCGCTGGTGGCCATCGAGCGCGCGGCCACGCTCGCCGAACACTTCGGCGCCACCCTGCATGTCGTGACCGTCATCCCACAGGGCAACCAGGGTCTGGAGAACGTCACAGTGGCCTTCGGGGGCAGCGGCGGCCTGGCCCTCCAGGAGAACCACGAGCGCTTCGAATCGCACCTGCGTGAGACCGCCAGTGCCCTGCGTACGCGCGGCCTGCAGGTGGAAGAACATCTCCTGAGGGCCCTCCGGCCCGCCGACGCCATCCTCGCAGTGGCGGCCGAGGTGGGCGTCGACCTGATCCTGCTCGGGCGTCGTCACAAGACCGCCTGGAGCGCCGCTCTGGCGGGGAGCGTCTCCGACATGGTCAGCCATGCGTCACCGGTCGACGTGCTCATCGTCCGCTAGCCTTGTCAGGAGGTTCAGGCTGAAATGAGGGCCACCCCACCGCTCAGCCGGTCAGGGTCTAGCTGAATGTTAAGCCGGACCCCCGTCATTGGCGTCAGTGCCCTCGTCGTCGTCTTCCCACGGTGGCTGATGTTCCAGGAATCAGACCTGGTGGAGGAACTGCCTCCGCTGTGCCCGTCGGGCCTCAACCTCGCGGTCGCGCCAGGCGAACTCAGCACATCGTCGCAGGAGGGCTTGGGATCTCGCCTCCAGTTGCGCGATGCGCCCCCCTAGATTGTCTCCGATCCACAGATCCGATGGTGACCCTCAGCCCCCCAGTCTCGCAATCCGACTCTCTTATCCGTTGTCACACCATGGCCCCAGACAGCGCCACGCGTACAGTGGGGCATGAACCAATTGGAACTGCTGCTGGAGGTCCGCCGCCAGCGGCGGGCCGCGTTCGAGACGGCCTTGCTTGGCCTGTCCATCCGAGACCACGTGCAGGCGGCCCTGGACCTGAATGACACTTTAACGCTGGGCGACTCTTTTTGAGCGGCCCGGAAATCATCCCTTTCGACTGGCAGCGCATCTGGCTGGGTGACGCGCCGCCGCTGTTCCTGCTGGAAATCGTCTTCCGCACCGCCGTGATCTTCGTCTGGTTGCTGCTGCTGCTGCAGTTGACCGGCAAGCGCGGGCTGGCCCAGCTCAGCGCGCTGGAACTGGTGATTGTCATCGCGCTGGGTTCGGCAGCGGGCGACCCGCTGTTCTATCCCGAGGTCCCGCTGCTGCACGCCATGCTGGCACTGGCGCTGGTGGTGGGCTTTCAACGGGTGCTGGCCGGGCTGGTGGTCCGTTCCGAGCGGGTGGAAACCTTCATGGAAGGCCAGCCGGTGGAGCTGGTCCGCGACGGTGTATTCAGCGTGGCCGCACTGGAGCAAGCCAACCTGAGCCGGGAGGACCTGTTCGAGAAACTGCGGTCTGAAGGAGTGATGCAACTGGGCGAGGTCCGCCGTGCCTACTTCGAGCAGGACGGTGACCTGTCCGTCTTCAGACACGACACGGACTCGCCCCCCGGTCTTCCCGTGGTGCCGCCGTGGGACCTGGAGCCGCCTACGGTGCTGAACCCGGATCTGCCTCAGCAGGGGTTTGTGGCCTGCCTGAACTGCGGGCGGGTCCAGCAGGTCAGCGGTCTGCTGGGGGGCTGCACCTGTGGTGGACTGGAGGGGTGGACAGCGGCGACCACCGATCCGCTCGCAGGAGCAGGGATGAGCGCCGATCAGTCCTGAGCGTCCTGACCAACTGCGATTTAAATGCAAAGTTCAGCCGCTTCTCCCCCTGGTTTTGCCCTTGGCATCCCTCTGCCCAGGCCCAGTTAATTCGGCGTGTGGTTAAAACAAGAAGTTCAGTGACGCTCTCAGCGTCTCTCACCGGGCGAGCTTGAGCAGCCTCACGAGGTTGGCCGGCTTTTCCTCGCGGGCCTGGCACATCTCCACGTAGGTCTCCAGAATCACGTCGCCAGTGGACTCGAGCGCACTTCGGACGCTGGCGTAGAGGGTCATGACCTCCACGCAGTCCTTTTCTTCCTCCACCATCTTCTGCAAGCCCCGAACCTGTCCTTCCAGGCGGCGCAGACGGTTGAGAATCTTCGTCTTTTCAGCTTCACGGTCACTGATGGGCATGGTCGCAGTCATGCGGTCAGTATACCCCCTGGGGTATTTGACAGAATAGGGGAGGGGGGTATAACCTCTAGGCATGTACTTTCAACGCTTCTACGACACGGACCTCGCGCAGGCGTCCTACCTGATCGGTTGCCAGAAAACCGGCGAA
The DNA here is from genome assembly GCF_014201875.1 of Deinococcus humi. Classification (NCBI taxonomy): domain Bacteria; kingdom Thermotogati; phylum Deinococcota; class Deinococci; order Deinococcales; family Deinococcaceae; genus Deinococcus; species Deinococcus humi. Next base: position 58,503 of record NZ_JACHFL010000011.1, read on the forward strand.
TGCCTGGTGGTGGACCCGGTGCGCGACATCGCCCAGTACCTCGACGAGGCGCGGAACCAGAAGCTGCGCGTCACCCACGTCACCGAGACGCACATCCATGCCGATTACCTCTCGGGCAGCCGCGAACTGGCCAAGGCAACAGACGCCAAGCTGCTGCTCTCCGACGAGGGCGGCGAGGGCTGGCACTACACCTACAACGACGGCAACCAGACCTGGCTCTATGATGGCGACACCTTCATGGTGGGCAACATCCGCCTTCAGGCCGTGCACACGCCCGGCCACACCCCAGAGCACCTGAGCTTCCTCGTCACCGATACCCCCCGCGGGGACACGCCGAGCATGATGCTGACCGGCGACTTCGTGTTCGTCGGCGACCTGGGCCGCCCCGACCTGCTCGACGAGGCAGCCGGGGGCCAGGACACCCGCTTTGTCGGCGCCAGCCAGATGTTCGCCTCCCTGCGCGACAAGTTCCTGACGCTGCCCGATTACGTGCAGGTGTGGCCGGGTCACGGCTCGGGCAGTGCGTGCGGCAAGGCGCTGGGCGCGGTGCCCACCACCACTGTCGGCTACGAGCGGGCGCTGAGCTGGTGGGGCAAGCTGGTGGAACAGGGCGACGAGGACGCCTTCACGCGGGAGCTGCTCGCTGGCCAGCCCGACGCGCCGCTGTACTACGGCCGGATGAAGACAGAAAACCGCGACGGTCCCGTCGTGTTGGGTGAAGTCGTGCCGCTGAGTGAACTGAGCGCCGATGTTGTGAAGGCAAAGTTGGCCGCTGGCGCCCGGCTGATCGACACCCGCAAGAAAGAAGAGCACCAGGCCGCTGCGCCTGTCGGCAGCGTCAACATCCCTGACGGTGGCACCCAGGAGACCTGGGCTGGGTGGCTGCTGACCCCGGGCCGCGAGCTGATTTTGCTCGCTTCCAAGGAACGTGCTGAAGAATTGCGCCGCAAGCTGTGGATGGTCGGTCTGGACCACGTGGTCGGCTTTATCACCAGCGCTCAGGAGCTGGAGACAGCAGCCGCGCAGCCCATCCTCGCGACCGCACTGGGCTCGCACCCGGACGCCCTGATTCTCGACGTGCGGGCGAAAACCGAGTACGAGGAAGGTCACATCCCCGGCGCCCGCCAGCTGCACGCCGGACGTCTGCCCTGGACGTTGGACACCCTGCCGAGAGACCGCGAGATCGTCGTGCATTGCCAGGGTGGCGCCCGGAGTGCCGCCGCCGCAAGTCTGCTGCGTGCCGAGGGCTTCGACGTGCTGGAACTCGCCGGGGGCTACGACGCCTGGACGAAGACGCAGAACGAGCGCCAGTCCGTTTAATCCTCACCCGGCGGAGGCGGCGCCCCCTGGGCCGCCTCCGCTTCTGCTGAAAGGAGCTTCTATGACCTACCAGGACATCTTCACCACTGAAGTCGAAGGCAAGAAGCGCGACGGCGCGCGGCTCATCGACGTGCGCGAGATTGGGGAGTACACCCAGGGGCACATCCCGGGCGCAGTGAACCTGTCCCTGAGCGAGCTCGTCGGGCGCGAGGACGAGATCGCGCCGAACACCATCCTGATCTGCGCGAGCGGCAACCGCTCTTCGCAGGCCGCGGCCTACCTTGCCTCGCTGGGCAGGACCGGGCTGATGAACCTCTCGGGCGGCATCACAGTGTGGATACGCGAGGGCCGCGCCCTCAACCGGGGCGAACAGCCATGATCTTCGCCTGGATCGGCGCTGCCCTAATCGGGCTGAGCCTCGGCCTGCTGGGCTCGGGCGGCTCAATCCTGACCGTCCCTGTGCTGGTCTACCTGGTCGGCGAACCCGAGAAGCTGGCGATCGCTGAGAGCCTCGCGATCGTGGGCGGGATCAGCCTGATCGGAGCGATTCCTTACGCCGTCAAGCGCCAGATCGACTGGCGTTCAGTCCTGTGGTTCGGGGGGCCCGGCGTGGTGGGCACGTCCCTCGGCGCGGCCCTGAGCGTCTATCTGTCAGGAGTGGTGCAGTTGCTGCTCTTCGCTGCCGTCATGCTGCTCGCTGCCGTGATGATGTTCCGGCCTTCCACCGTGCCCCCGCAGGGTTATGCACCTCACCTGCGCTCCCCCCTGAAGATTGGCGCGGAGGGACTGGGCGTCGGCGTCCTGACCGGGCTGGTGGGCGTGGGCGGCGGGTTCCTGATCATTCCTGCGCTGGTCTTGCTGGGCGGATTGCCCATGAGTCTCGCGGTGGGCACCAGCCTGCTGATCATCGCCGCCAAGAGCTTCGCAGGCTTTTCCAAGTACGTGCATGTTCTGGCCGAGCAGAACCTGTCGATGAACTGGACCCTGATCGCGCTCTTCACGATCATTGGCATCGTGGGCAGCTTCCTGGGCGCCCGGGTAGGTAAGAGCATCTCCAACGACAGCCTGAAACGGGGCTTCGCGGGCTTTCTGGTCGTGATGGGCGTGTATGTCCTGGCCACCAATGTGCCCAAGGTGCTCAACCCGTCCCAGGCCGCCACAGCGCAGCTGCGGCATTGAAGCCCACATCACATCCGCGCCTCCGCTTTGCGGCTTTCCCTTCCCTGAGGTCCTTTTCCATGACTGAATTGCTCGACTTTCTCCGTTCCCCGCTGCCCTGGTACGTGGGGGGCCCCCTGATCGGCCTGACCGTGCCATTACTGTTGTGGCTCGGCAACAAGGGCTTCGGGATCTCTGCCAACCTGCGGCATGCCTGCGCCATCCTGCTGCCCGATGCCATCAAGCCCAGCTTTTTCCGCTACGACTGGCGCAACGAACGCTGGAATCTGATGTTCGCGGGCGGACTGATCCTGGGTGGGATCGTGGCTGGCGTCGTGCTGGCCAACCCGGAACCCACCCGCCTGAGTGCCGCCGGCGCGGGGTCGGTGCAGGCGCTGGGCGTGCAGCTGCGTCCTGGTCTGGTCCCGGCGGAGCTGACTAACCTCTCCAACCCCGCCGTGTGGCTGCTGCTGGCCGTCTCCGGCCTGCTGGTGGGCTTCGGCACCCGGTACGGCGGTGGCTGCACCTCGGGGCACGCCATCACGGGCCTCTCCACCCTGCAAGTCCCCTCCCTGATGGCCACGGTGTCTTTTTTCGTCGGCGGCATCTTGAGTGCGAACGTCCTCCTTCCCCTCTTCATGGCGGTGATGGGATGACCAGGACCTCCCAGATTCCCGGCGTCCATACTGAGCCCGCCTCTTCCGCCCGAACGGTCACCGGACTGCTGGTCTACCTGTTCGCGGGGCTGTACTTCGGCGTGGTCCTCGTCAAGTCAGAGGCGGCCAGCTGGTACCGCATCCAGGAAATGTTCCGCTTCGAGTCCTTCCAAATGTTCGGCCTGATCGGTTCCGCCGTCGTCACTGGGATGATCACCACGATGCTCCTGCGCCGCAGTGGACTGAACAGCCTGGACGGACAGACCATTCGCGTCACCGACAAAGAAAAGGGCTGGCGGCGGTACGTGTTCGGCGGCCTGACCTTCGGGGTGGGCTGGGGGCTGGCGGGGGTCTGCCCGGGACCGATCTTCACGCTGCTCGGAGCCGGGATCTGGCCCATGCTGCTGGTGCTCGCCTTCGCCCTGCTCGGCACCTACCTCTACGGCGCCTTTAAAGACCGCCTTCCTCACTAAGGAGGTGATAGATAACCTCATTCGAACATGGCCAGGGCCACATCTTGACCGGACAGCGCCAGAGCCGCCTGATCTCTGGCCAGCAGCTCCGCCGCGCGGCTGGCCGCACTGAGCTGCAGCAGCGCGGTGACCTGAGCCGTCGTTAGCAGGAATGAAAATTCGAACGTGAAAGCCAGAGGGAGTTTCACACTATTTGCTCGCGCAGCGCGGCCGGAGCGCCCTGAGCTTCAGCCAGATTGCGGGTGGCCTGAATCAATGTGCTGCCGCAGGTCGGTGTCCTGATGTCACCTTCTATGCGCATCGTCCACTATTTGATTACCCGGCTTAGAAACGTTCGTTTCTGCAATTTCCTAGGCCATAGTGCCAGCAATCTCTGATGCGTTTGTCTGAAATTCTGGCTTTTTAAGCCTTGCGTGTCGAAGATCCCTTTGACACCGAGATCGACGCCCTCTAGGTGACGCCGAGGGGGCAACAGATTGTCCCACTCGCAGAATCGCTTGGATGCAGGGAGACCTGCCTCTGGCTACCGAGATCCTTCGGAACTTGAACCCTTGCGCCCCTCATTCAACCGTTGATGAGTTCGCGAGGCCGTATCCGGCGGACCCGTGCCGAGGGCTACGCCACGCTTTTTGTACGCTCGGAAAGCGCCCGGGAGTGGGGCAGTCCAGCCGAAATGCAGGAGGCCGAGCGCGATCAGGGCCTGGCCGTTCGGCATTTTGCCCGGAACGGGCGCAGCTATGCCGTGGGCGTTAGCATGGGGGGGCTGATGGCCCTGCGCAGTGCGGAGAGCAGCGCTGTCTACCGCGTCCGAGGCGTGGTATTGATTGACGGCTGGACCAAGTTGCAAGTGCCGTCAGCCGCCAGGCCGAGATCCGCCGAGCCTACAATCTGGCGCCCAGCGACCCCGCCCCGGCCGAATTGCCTGAGCCGACCATCCCGGTGCTGGCGTTGTGGAGCCCCGACGACACACTAGCTCCCCGCCAGGGCAGTGCCACCACACTTGAGCTGGGGGCCTGGGACACACACCGTCCCGACGCTGGCGGCCTGCTCACCCTGAGTGGACCCCATCTGGGAGGCAATCGCTTTGAACCTAACACGCTCGAGCAGATCACGCGCTTCCTCGGCGCCCTGGAAAGGCAAGAGCAGGGGGCACAGACCTCAGGGGACGGCGGCAAAAGCACCCATGAACTTTCAAACTGAGCTGATCCGTTCAGCAACAGATGCGCAGGCCACCCCAGGGTGGACGTACGCTCTCATGACGGAAAAGGGGACCGGAATGATGCCTCAGACTCGGAAGACAACACCGGCACCCTCCCCCGCTCGGCCGCCGGGCTTGGTGACGTATCCGAACTGTGCGGCGGGCAAAGCGTCTCTCCTAGCTGGGCAGCTGGGGTATAGCCGTACAGTGGACCGGTACGGGATCGGCGGGCCTGCGAATGAGCCCGCTCGATCGATTGCTCGGGAGCTGGGTGTTCACGATGTACCATTCCGGCCTCGCAGAACCGATCACTGGTCATCAGCGGTATGAACGGGTGCTGGACGGTGGGTTCGTCCTTCAATAATGGACATACGATCACCCCGATTTCCCAGACGCCCTGGCCCTGCTGTCGGAAAAACAGGCTCACTCCTTTGACGTGCGAGGCATTGTCCGCATCTTTGACTTTGAGATTGACGACGTGGGTTGGTCCATGATCCACCTCAATCGGGCTTTTCCTAGTGTTTTCAGATGCAGTTTCAGGGCCGGACGTCATGACAGGCAGCGGCGCAGCCTCTCGCGACGGTGGGACCACTTGGCAGCCAGATTTCACAATGACTTACCGGCGCGAAGCTTATTGATGACGTGCCATAGATTGTGACCGGTTTACAGCTCAGCCGGACCGCGATGCGTACAAATAAAGTCATGCTCTCGGAAGACAAAAAATAGAAGATGAATCAGCGTGAAGATAGACCGTCACCGATACTTCATTAGTTGGACGTTGCGATATCTTGACACAAAGGACATACTTCAAAACCAAGATTTTGGTATAAAGAAGAATATTTAGTCAGTAGAAAAAGCTCTGCCTGGAAGTTCTGGGCACTGGTTTTCTACACCTTAGAACAGGAGGTTGAGATGACCCGTAATCGTAATGAACGATACGACCCCCGCCATGACATGTACCGCAATGATATGGACCGCTCCACGGACATGTCTCAGGATCGCGATGATGGCCGCTTCTCGTCAATGAGTGATAACCGTGGTCTGGACCAACGTGGCGGTTATGGTGGTATGGACCGTGAGAACTTTGGTCGCGACAATTATGACCGGGGCGGCTCTTCGGACCGGGATGGTTACGGCCAGTCCGGTGGCGGCATGGACCGTGAGCGTCGAGACTACGGTGGGATGAACCGTGATAACCGTGGTATGGGTGATCTGTACCGAGGCAATCAGGGGTATGGTGGCCAGGGTTCGGGTGGAGGCTCTGACCGCCAGGGATATGGTCAGGGCTTTGACCGTAACTCCGGTGGCATGGGCCGCGACAGCCAACGCTATGGGAACATGGGCCAGGCGAGCTCTGGCTACAGTGACGATTACAGCGCTGGGATGCGTTATGGCTCGTACAGTGACCCCTATCAGGGCAATCCTGACTACCGTGGCGGTTCCAGGATGGGGAGTTTTGACCGCGACATGGGCTCTGGCCAGTCGGGCGCGGTCAGTCACCGCGGCAAAGGCCCCAAGGGTTACCAGCGCAGCGATGAGCGCCTGAAGGAAATGGTCAGTGATGTCCTGGAGGACGAACACGGCGTGGACGCCAGCGACATTGAAGTTCAGGTGCAAAACGGCGAGGTGACCCTCACTGGTACGGTGCAGGACCGCTCCCAGAAGCGGCGTGCGGAGGACTGCGCCGAGAGCGTGCGCGGCATCAAGGATGTCCACAACCAGATTCGCGTCAAGAGAAATGAGCAGGCGGGTCATGGCGACGACACCAGCACGGTGACAGCCAAGGCCACCTCGTCCAGCCAACGGAATAAAGGTCAGACGGGCACCAGCTGATTCAAGCCCGTACAGCTCCCTTCCGATCACGAAACTCTCCGACAATGATGGATCAAGTTCGCGTTGCTCCTCACCGGGGCACTGCACCACCGGGAGCCCACTGGGGTTCCCGGTGATTCTTGGACAAGGTGTGCGTGGAAGTCGGTAGGGTTAGGCATTGACTTTAGAGGGCTGCGGATGAGTTCAGGGCTGTCCTGGACATCCTGCTTCAGGAACACCGTGACCCCAGGGCGGCCCAAGCCTTTCTCGTCCGCTTGCTTGGGGAGGACAACGCTCCTGAGGTGATCCACACGGATAAGCTCCGGAGCGATAGGACGGCGATCCGATCCATGGCGTGAAGCACGCCCAGGTCGTCTCGAGAGCCCGCTACAACAAACCCGTTGAGCCGTCCCACCGCGCGACAGGGCGCCGTGTTCGTCAGTGGCGGGGGTTCAGGTCACGTCCGTGGGCCCAAGTCTCGAACCTTGACCGACCCGCTCCACCGTCCCTGTCCCTGACTGCCGTTCTCACCAGGAAGCAGCCTTCCAGACCGGGTAGCAAGTCGCGCAACAGGCGGCCTGGAATCTGAGCTGCCCGTGTTCCTGCGGCTCTCTTCTGCAGAGCGAACCATTGGCCAAAACCCCCAGGATTAATTGGACTTTTGAGTCATAACCCTCATTCCTTTCACCCTCCCGCCTGCTTTGGTAAGGCATGACCCCTCTTGCCGAACAGCTCATTACCGTACGCGGTCTATGGGATGGACATGTCACCAATCCCCACCGGATGTTCAGAGGCCAGATTGTTCATTCCGATCTGGCCGGACTCCGCAAGGGCACCAATGTCGAGATCAGTTACGAGCACAGCAGTGCTGATGCCCAGAATGCCGCGCAACATGGCACCTATACCCTGACTGCCGGCAGGACACGCCTGCCTCTGATGAGCTTTACCTGTCGCACCGTGGGCACCCCTGGCCATCACAGCCCGGATGACACACAGGAAGCTGACTGGCAGGCTGTTCCGCTGGGATGAGGCGACTTGCTGGTGACCATTCGAAACCGCCAGGCGGCCACTACGTGTACCAGGGGGCGGAGATTAGCGGCTGAGGAGCACAATATCCAGCCCATGTCTAGGACGGCCACCGCTCCACCCGCATGCCAACCCAGCCCAGCTGACTGGCGGCCGCGTCAGGGACTTAGGGGGTTTCTGAAGACTGTGACGCTGGGACTGATGTTCGCTGTGACTGTCTTTCCCGGCACTCGCAGGATTTTGTCATTCTTGAAGGCCACTCAGGGGCACGGACCTTCTTTCATCCTGCGCTGTAATACCCAGGACGGCCAATGCCCACGGTGCTGAAGTAACGGCCATCTCCCATGGTGTATCGGCCAGGCCGCACAGGACGCCAAAAGGCAAGCTCCAGCGTCGGAAAAGTATAGGTATACCCTTGTCCTGGTGCGTCCCGGTCATACGTTGCCCATTGGGCCATCTGTTCAATGACCTGCTTAGCCGGGGTGCCTAACAGGTCAATGCCCTGATAGGAGACACTGAAGTGTTCTGACCTGGACAGCTCGATAAATTCGACCGATTGAGCCGTGCTAAAGAAGACCTGGAACGCATTGCCCTGGTAGGCATAGACTTCGCCACTGTCTGGTGTTTTCCGGAAGATGAAGGGGTCACCCGATACGGCGGTTCTGACTTGGTCTGAGGTCATGCTGAAGCGGACAGAGAGGACCCCTTCAAGAGGACGGAGCTCATAGTGATGTTTCGACACAGGGCTAGGCTATAGCCACTCTCTTGCTGCCTTCAGCGCACCTGGGGAGAGCCTTCAAGAGTGCCAAAGTCCTGCTAAGGTATGTCCGCAAACTCCTGCAGGGCTGAGAGAATGACGTGTGGTGCGAAAGTATGAGTTGACTGACGAGCAGTGGGGCTGAGTGGCCCTACTGCTCCCTCCACGACGACCCCGAACGGGCCGCCCATCTCTTGATCACTGAACCGTGTTGAACGGCATCCTTTGGATTCAACGTTCGGGCTCCGCTCCACCTTTGTCCTGGCGCGTCGGGCGTACTGCGGCGACAAGGCTCATCGGCTGGTCGAAGACGAGGGATTCGCTTGACCGTTCCTCCAAAACGGGATCACAAGCGGCCACGGCCGTATGACCGTGGCCTGTGCCGAAAGCGCAACGTCATTGAGCGGTTGGGGGCCGACTGAAGCGCTCTCAGAGAATCACCACTCGGCTTGAGAAGCAGGGGTGTTACTACGGAGCGATAGTCACCATCGCCTGCCTGATGGAATGCTTTGAGGCTTTGCAGGCACAACCTATTGCTGGTAGGCAGTCTGCGCCTCAACCCCTTCACCCCAGACGCCTTCGCGTGCCATACAGGTTTGAGGGAGCTCAGGTGTGGGTCACGGCCTCAGTCTCTTCGACCGTGCAGACATCTGGGTCTTGCGCGTCACGTGGTTACTGGGATGGATCATGTGCTCTCCGATCTTCAGCACTGTTGAGGTGTTGTGGGGCGGAGATACAGCCTATCGAGCTTAGAGATGAAGTCAAGGTCGCCTGGCGGCAACGACATGTGGGTTCATCAGGTGGGCAATCCAATGCGGGACAGGAAGCCGTGGGTACGGTACGCGATGAACCACTGCGTGATGTCGCTGCGTTCCGGGCCGTCCGCATGGCCAGGCCGCCAGGGCCTGAATGGGGTCGTCGAGCACCTCATGATCCAGACCCAGGTGTTCGCTCCATAGCGCGAGGCGCAACGTTTTGGCAAAGCGGGCCACCTCCATCGGTTGCCCATTCATCTGTCCCGCCACCCGCTCACCGTCCACTATGGAGAGCGCGAGCTCGGAATCTGTGGTCGCGCTGCGCCAGTTCACATTGGCTGAACCGATGATCGCCAGGCAGTCATCCACAACCATGAGTTTGGAGTGCAGGTAGATCACGGACCCTCGGGCTGCCTGCCGCAGATGGAAGGTGTGGAGGTTGGCTGGGTTGCCCCCACGAACGCGCTCCAGGGTCCGGCGGCGCAGGGTGTTGTGAAAGGCAAGCAGGCCCGGCACCTCATACGCCCGCGTCATCACCAGCATGACCTGTACCCCACGGCCCGCCGCGGCGCGCAGTCGGTCGATCAGGCTGCAGGGCCACACCATCTGGTCCTCAAGGTAGATGTAGTGCTCGGCGCGCTCAATGGCCCGCTCGTAGGCCAGACGCACGCTCTGCTCTCCCTGGGGCGCGAAGGGGTAGACGCCCGGCGCCAGGGTCCGCAGCACCTGAACATGTTGCTGACCACAGCACAGGCCCTTCGGACGAGGCGTTTGCACTGGGGGTGGCGGTGCATCGAAGCGTCCGGGGCGGGTGCGGTCATTCCAGCGCTCGGTGAAATTCTCCCAAACCTGCGCGGCAGCCTTCCCGCGCACCAGGCACGCCACGTCGTGCCATGCCTGGAAGTCGCCCCGAAGGTCTGCCCGGCGGCCGGTGTGGTCTGGAGTGTCCCAGCGCCCACGGCACAGGTCTATTCCCCCGACATAGGCGGACACATCGTTTGCAGAACGCAGCACCACCGCTTTCTGGTGGTGGGAACTGGGCACGTCCCGGCGCAGGCGGCCATCAAGGACCGCCTCGCCACCCCTGGCGCGAATCTGACGGGCGAAACGTACGTTGTCCCGGAAGCGGGGCAGGACCCAGCCGGCGGGTGGGAAGGGAAAGCGCCACAGCAGGGCGCGCACCCGCACGCCCCGTGCGCTCAGGTGACTGAGTTGTGCACTCAACGTCGGGGCCCCAGGGACCAGAGGCCGCAGGGACTGGTCTGGCGTGATCCGCCAGCCCGCGAGATGCACTTCGTCGCCCTGCCCCAACTGCTCAAGTTGGCCGGCCAGGTGGCCGAAGTACGCCGCGCCGTCAATCAGGGCCTCAGCGGCGTTCCCACTGGTGAAGTGGGGGGTGCGGGGCACGTGGTCAGGGCCCAGGAACCAGTGCGTGGGATCAGTGACCGCCACACGCCACCCACAGTGCCGGTACTTCAACTGTCGTCCTCAGGAACGATGCCGCCGGCACCAGCCCTAGAGCGTGCGGGCCGACCGTCAGATGGTCTTTGAAGGAACCTGACTTCAGGGGTTCGGTCTGTGACGCGCTCCCCAACTTGGCGACCCTGGCGTGCCGCCGCAGTTTGGTCACATCACGCATGGGGATGTCCCGCACCCGCCGCGGGAAGTGACCCATGGTTTCACCGTAGATCTCCTGTTCCGTGTGGGCGAAGCCCAGGGCAATGTCGCCCGCACGGTACGGAGGCAACGTTGTCTGGGTTCGCCTTTCAGGGCTCGCCAGATGGGCAGGAATGGACGTCGCATTGCGGCAGTGTAGACAGTTCCGCTGCGCCCACGCTCATCTGAGAGCAAATGCCCGAACAAGGCGCCCTGGCAATTCCTGCCCGGGTGAGCCACGCTGTGAGCGCTGCCGCAATGCGCAGCCCAGAGCCGAGAAGGTCAGGAAGCCGTCTTTCAAAGCCACGGTGCGGCTGTGACCAAGCCGATCACAAGCCCAGATCTCGCACTCCACTGTGAGGTGCGTGGAAGACGGGTGAATAGAGGTGGCTGCAGGCCACGGATGAGGACCAGGGGGGAATCGCTGCTTTGCCCCAGGCACAGATCGAGACGCCATGGACATTTGCCATACTTTATGGGCAAGCAAGCCAGGGGCGCACGGCTTTCTGGCCGTGCACCCTATAGGTCAAGCCAGTTAGCGGCTGGCGTCTTTGGCGTCTTTCTCGCTGGCGCTCTCATGGAGTTCGGCTTTACCGCGGTCCACCATGCCCTTGCCCTTTTCTACAGCACCCTCGACCGGGTTGTCCGTGGTTTCGGCCTTGAAATCGTGCCCTTCGGCGCGGGCGCGGTCCGCGCCTTCATTCACTTTGTGCTTCACGCTGTCTACGGCCTCGCCCAGGCGTTCTCCTATTCCTTTCTTGTCGTCACTCATGCCTGGAGTGTAAGCAAGTAGGGTCAAGGGTGGATGGCAAAATCCTCAAGACGCACAGGCCTCAGCACCAGCTGTCTCAAGATCGAAGAACTGAGCAACGAGGGACGGGCTGAGCTGTGGCAACTGGCAGCTCAGCCCGTGGCCACCCGCGTACAACTCCAGGGCGAGGCCGAAACGGACGTGCTCGATATCGGAGCCATCCTGACCCTTCGGGAACCGATGTCCGGGCGCGAGGTGTCCGTGCGACTGGTCCCGGACCTCGACGCGGTCTGGCGGAAAGTGAAGGTGCTGATGGTCAGCCGCGAATTCCCAACCGAGCAGACGCTGAGTCGGCCTGGAAGTGGGCGATTCACTGGGAGCGAGATGGGCAGTGCCCAAGAGCTGGTGTGCGAGATCCTCTTACAGGGTCACGCACCCGGGGATTGACCCATGGCCACAAACCGCGCAGGATGACGCGGTGATTTCCAGGGAGTGCCGTTGACCCCGCCTGATTCGGCTGCTCCCGCCCGCAGCCGCGTGATTGCAGCCTCGCCCGTGTATTACGGCTGGGTCATCGTGGCAGCGGGCACGCTGGGCGTGATCATGACCACGCCCGGACAGACGGTGGGCGTTTCGGCGTTTCTCGATCCGATTATCAAGGAGCTGGGATTAAGCCGCTCTCTGGTGTCTACCCTGTACCTGTTGGGAACCCTGATGGGCGCGCTCGCCATGTCGTTCGTGGGCCGCGCCATCGACCGCTTCGGGCCGCGCCGGATCGTGACGGTGGTGGCCGCGCTCTTCGCCCTGGCCTGTGTCCTGATGGGCTTCGTGCGTGGGCCGTGGACGCTGCTCGTGGGCTTCGTCCTGCTGCGTGGGCTGGGCCAGGGCGCCCTGGGGCTGGTCAGCGCGCACGTGGTCAACCTGTGGTTCGTGCGCCGCCGGGGCCTGGCCCTCGGGCTCACCGGACTCGGGGCGGCCCTCGCCAACGGCCTGTTTCCCCCGGTGATCCAGGCCTTGATCGAAGCCCACGGCTGGCGCAGCGCCTACATGATGCTGGGAGGGCTGGTCGCCGTGACAATCCTGCCGGTTGGGGCAATGTTGTTCCGGGACCGCCCCGAACGTTATGGGTTGATCCCTGACAGCCACTCGGCCCCATCTGGCGCACCCCTACCCGTCGAGCAGGCCCTCACGCTGCCCCAGGCCCGGCGCACGCCCATGTTCTGGCTGCTGATCGCCAGCGGCGCGCTGCAATCCGCTCTGGGCACCGGTCTGATCTTTCATCACTTTTCGCTGCTGGCCGACGCGGGGGTCACCCGCGACACGGCGGCACTGGTGTTCGTTCCGATCGCCGCCGTGTACGCCACGTCCAACCTGCTGAGCGGCGTGTTCCTCGACCGCTTCTCCCCCCGCCGGCTGATTCCCGCGTCGCTGGTGGCACTGACCCTCGCGTTGCTGGCGCCACTCCTGATCCATGACGGGCCCACCGCCCTGGCCTACGGTGGATTGCTGGGTCTAATGCAGGGCATGCAGTCCGCAGTCTCGGTCAGCGCATGGGGCTATTACTTCGGGCGGACACACCTGGGGGCCATCCGGGGTCTGGCCTTCACCACCTCGGTGGCAGGCACGGCCTTCGGGCCGCTGCTCTTCGCGCTTGGCAAGGATTGGACTGGGTCCTACGCGTCTGTCCTGCTGGTCAGCGCCCTGGTGCCCCTGTTGCTGGCTGCCGTGGCCTGGAAAACTCCAGTTCCAGCTGTGAACCAGGACGGCACTTGAACTGGCCGGGGGGAAGCCGGCCAGCAGCCTGATTTCCAGGCGGGTAGGGCCTCGATTGCCGCAGTGTCCCCCACGCGGTACAGCTTCGAGGGTTTGCGTTCGCTGGACACTTTCGACATACTGACCTCAACCGCAGGTGCGGCACCTCCTTACCGAGTGTGCCCCTGGAGAACAACTGGTGACAGCGTGACCCCAGACAAAGACGATGTCTTTGTCCCCCGGTGCTCAGCCGCCACTGCGGAAATTGACGATGAGAGGTCTTGATTTGAATCTTGCAACTTACAAGCAGGAATGGTTCGGCAACATCCGGGGCGACGTGCTCGCCGGCATCGTGGTCGCGCTCGCCCTAATTCCCGAGGCCATTGCCTTTTCCATCATCGCTGGCGTTGCCCCCAAAGTTGGCCTGTACGCCTCATTCTGCATCGCCATCATCACCGCCTTCATCGGTGGCCGCCCCGGCATGATCAGTGCCGCGACGGGCGCCATGGCGCTGCTGATGATCGACTTGGTGAGGGACCACGGCATCGAGTATCTCTTCGCGGCCACCATCCTGACCGGCGTCATTCAGGTGCTGTTCGGCTGGGCCAAGCTGGCCCGTTACCTGAAATTCGTGCCCCGCAGCGTCATGACCGGATTCGTGAACGCGCTGGCCATCCTGATCTTCCTGGCCCAGCTGCCGCAGTTCGTGGGCGAGGGCTGGCCGATGTACGCCATGGTGGCCGCGGGACTGGCCATCATCGTCCTGCTGCCCCGGCTGTTCAAGGCCATCCCCAGCGCCCTCGTGGCGATCGTGGTGCTGACCGCTGTGGCGATCTTCACCGGCGTGAACGTCAAGACCGTAGGTGACATGGGTGAGCTGCCCACCGCCCTGCCCTTCTTCAGCCTGCCGCAGATTCCGCTGAATCTCGAGACCCTGCAGATTCTCTTCCCCGTCGCCGCCACACTCGCCATCGTGGGCCTGCTTGAATCGCTGCTCACCGCGCAGATCGTCGATGACATGACGGTGTCCACCAGCGACAAGAACCAGGAGTCAGGTGCGCAGGGTACCGCCAATATCGTGACGGGCTTCTTCGGGGGCATGGCGGGCTGCGCGATGATCGGGCAGAGCGTGATCAACGTGAGCAACGGGGGCCGGGGCCGCCTGTCCGCCTTCGTCGCCGGCGCCTTTCTGCTGCTGCTGATCGTGGTGGCGCAACCGCTGGTCATCCAGATTCCGATGGCGGCGCTGGTTGCCGTGATGTTCGTCGTGGCGTTCAGCACCTTCAACTGGAGCAGCTTCCGCACGTTGAGGACCTTCCCGAAAAGCGAGGGCATCGTGATGGTGACCACCGTGGCGGCCACCGTGATCACGCACGACCTGTCCATTGGCGTGTTGATCGGCGTGCTGCTGAGTGCCGTCTTCTTCGCCCGCAAGGTCTCACAGCTCTCCACCATCACCAGCGAACTCAGCCCGGATGGGCGCGAGCGCCACTACCGGGTGGATGGCCAGATGTTCTTCGTCAGCACCTACGATTTCGCGCACGCGTTCGATATCACCGAGGACCTCGACCGGGTCGTGATCGACCTGACACACACCCACCTGTGGGACAGCAGCGCCGTCGGGGCCATTGACAAGGTGGCGCTGCAGTTCATGCGCCGGGGCGTGGACGTGGAAGTGGTGGGCATGAACGAGGCCAGCGCCACCCTGATCGACCGTGTGGCCGTCTATGACAAGCCCGGCGCACTCGACCGTGCCCCCGGCCACTGAATCAACACACCCAGAACGAGGAAGACAGGACGCAAGGTGCGTTCTGTCTTCCTTTGAAGACGTGCTTAAACAGGGTATGCGGGCGGGGGCCGCACCCGAAGCGCTGGCGAAGGAGTGGCACCAGACGGTGCTGGGCAGGGTGTACGAATTGACGGGCCGCACACCGGTCCTGCTGCCAATGGTGATCGCTTGAGCGGTGGGGTTTTCTGGCCTCCCTCTGAGCGAGCCGATTCCGCCTCGCTGGTCAACCACATCAGGCCGTCATCCGATGGAGTTGGCCAGGCAGGCCATGCTCACGCTCAGCAGGGGCCAGCTTCCGTGTCTATGACGGTGGTGAGGCCGCGCCACTTCAGAGCGGACGTCACACAGGCTGGCTACTGCGCTAAATCCACAAGCAGTTTCTGGTCTCTTCTGAAAATACCGATTCTGGCCAAAGAATCATAAAAAATAACGATATAAATATATTTAAACCGCTTCTATTTTAAAGATCAGAGATTAATTGTTTTGTAAAGGAACTCTAGTTATTGATTATGAGTGCCAAGAGCCTCATTCTGATTTATAAATTCGACGAGCTAAGTATTCTCTTACAGCTTTCTTACTCATCTAGAATTGGGAAGCGATGTGAGATCAATATGATCTTTCTGTTCAAAAAAATTCTCTTACAAATTTCATACAGATTATTCTTGCGAGGTCTGATCCTCCCCCTATACCCCCATAAATTTAAGACTGAAACGATTTTTATGTAAAAAACTCAGCAAGGATAGTGGGTCATTTATGGATACTTCATAGATGAAGCTTTGGCAAATTCTGTAGCGTGATGACAGCCGAGAAGGAATCCCACTAAGGCGACAACTTCGCCGCCCTCAATCCAATCATCTACAGTTCTTGTCTCCCATCTCTCACCAAGCTCTCAGGAGAAATCACATGTCCCCCCTCCCCGCTTCAGCTCCTCTGTCCCTGCTCGCCCAATCCGCCCGTTCCCTCCGCTGGCTGGTGTGGTGTGCGCCCCTGATCCTGGCGGCCTGCTCCGGGCCCAGCACCCCTGAGGACCAGGCGGAGGTGACGGCTCAGCAGCCAGCACTCGAGGACAGCGTGGACAACAGCGCGGATCGCTCCTGGACCGATGAAGAGGTGGGCACTCGCCTGACCGAGCAAGGATTGAGTGCCGGAGATAACACGCTGAGCAACATGCCCTGGGCAGCGGCCACCAACGGCTGGGGACCAGTCGAACGCAACACCAGCACCGGCGAGGCCAAGAGCGGCGACGGGCGGACCATCACCCTGAACGGCAAGAAGTACAAGACTGGTCTGGGCGTTCACGCCAGTTCCTCAGTGACCTTCAATTTGGCCAGCACATGCAAGCTGTTCGTAGCCGACATTGGGATCGACGACGAGGTGGGGAAACAGGGCAGCGTCAATTTTCAGGTGTACGGCGACAACGTCAAACTCTACGACAGCGGCAAGATGACGGGGGCCAGCACCACCAAGAGCCTGAAGGTCAATATCGAAGGCCGTAAGGTCCTGAAGCTGACCGTCACCGACGCAAGCGATAAAAATGCTTACGATCACGCAGACTGGGCCGCACCTATGCTGCAGGGCTGCGTGGTCCCGGTGAAGACCGTCCTCCCGATCGCTCCTGTGCCCGTTCTACCTGCGCCTGTGATTCCTGTACCTGCGCCCACACCAGCCCCTGCGATTGTCAGCGGACCGCTGGTCATCACCAAAGGTGGCACCTACACCGGCGAATACCTGAGCAACGATCCCACCGTCGCCGCCGTCAAGATCAAGACCGCCGAGCCCGTCATCCTCGAAAACTGCACCCTGCGTGGACGCGGCCACCTGATCGACGCCTCCTGGACCTCCGCCAACCTGATCGTCCGCAACTGCAAAGGGTATGGCCTGAACCCCAACGATCCCACCCGCATCCCCGGCCGCTTTGTGCAGGCCCAGGGCATCGTCTCCCTGCTGATCGAAAACAACTTCATGGAAAAGACGGCTGGCATCTACGTCAACAAGTGGCAAGGCGACAAGGGGCTGCCCGTCAGCGTCGTGATCCGCAACAACCTGGCCCGCAACATTGAGGGCCGCTACAGTGATGGCAACGGTGGGTTTCAGGACAAGTTCTACCGGGTCCAGTTCGTGCAACTCAATGGCATGCTGGATCTGAGCGGTGCCGAGATTGCCTGGAACCGTGTGGAGAACACCGCCCGCCAGAGTCACGTCGAAGACGTGATCAACATCTACGCCTCCAACGGCACGGCCAGCAGCCCGATCCGCATCCATGACAACCTGATCAACGGTGCGTTCGCCGGACGTCCCGACGCTTCGTACAGCGGCGGCGGCATCATGATGGGTGACGGTTGCGGTTCGGGCTACACCGAGGCGACCAACAACACCGTGCTGGAAACCAGCAACTACGGCATCGCCGTGGCCGGCGGTCACCACCAGAGCGTCAAGGGCAACACCATCCTGGCGCTGGGCAAACTGAGTGATGGCACGCTGCTGGACGCCGAGAGTGACGCGGGCTTCTACCTGCGCAACTACTGCTCGACGCCCAATGACACCAGCACGGTGGTGGCCGAAGGCAACACCGTGGGCTGGAGTGTCCCAAGCAGCAAAAGCCCTCATTCCCGCTGGGACTGGTCTGCGACTGCCGGGGTGGAACGCAACAACACCCGCGTCCAGAATCAGAAACGCGCCGTCGATCCGCAACTGCTGGCCCAGGCCGTCACCGCCTGGGAAGGCCGCGCCCGAGCTGCGGGAATGGTCACTGGCCCACGCTGATCCCCCCTCGTCACTCGGAAAAGCCACTTCCAGAATGGAAGTGGCTTTTTTGGACACTGTTCGTCCAGAAGTCTGGACAGCAAGGGCACGCTGAGGGTTCAACGCCACAAGATTCGGAGGGAGTCCTATTGAATACCCACCTTCGGGACGCAGGGTATCCGGCACAGACAACGCGCCGTGTGTCCGATTCTTCCCTGACAAGAGCGGTTGGCATTCTGCCTTTGCGCCTAGTGGTGTCGTCAGGGCGAACCCCCGTCCACCACTGAGAGGTGGGGGCGTGCGTTGAGAGGTGGCCAATATTGGGACCATTGTTATGTGATGTCAGCGATGCTGGATGAGAAAGCCCGCTCTGACGGGGTTCTCGCTACGTGGTGGCTGCTTCCCTGCGCTTAAATCGTCTCGTCAGGTCCTTCCGCGCCGGGTTTTCCACCCAGCGGAAAGCAGCGATAGACACGGCGATCAACACGGCCACATACACGATCAGGAAAAGCCAGGACTCACTGCCGATCCCCACGCGGTCAAGCCCCAGCTTGACGTAGTGCGGCTGCGGCGCAGGCCACCGTGGCGGCCCTCAAGCAGATCCGGACGACCTGGACAAGGAAGCGGGCGCGCAGCAGATCCGGAAATGCTATTTACCTAGGAATCTATTTTATTAGAATGCTATTTTCGATCTAACCATTGCTGCAGCAATTGGCGAACCACTGTGCTGACCTCAACCCCTTGCTGAAGGGCTTTGATCCGCACCGCCCGCCTCAACTCTGGAGGGACAGTGACATTCAGCTGCACCATCTTTTCTGCTGGCGCATCCACTGGCGGTGGTGTGCCCTGAGCCTTTCCCCTTCCCTGCTGGGAGGCGTCAGGAATTGCAGCAGGGGTGGGCACTGGTGCAGCTTTTTCACCCGTACGGAGAACGTCACCCAATTTCGGGCGCTTGCTCTTGGTCATTCTAGTAACTCCTTCCAGACTGCGGCGTATTCATCCAGGTCTGTCGGTGTTCCACCGAAGGCCGCCTTGTACGCTTCAAGCTCGCGGACCCGGGCATTCAGTACAGGGAGACCCGTCAGTGCATCCTCTGCTTCACGGGCCAGGCGGCGACGTGGGTTGTACCGGGTGAGCAGAACGGCCACAGCGAGTTCTTCCCGCTGTGCCTGAAGATCGGCCAGGAGTTCGAGTGTCGGTCCCAGGCGGTCCACTTCCAGACCTGTTGGCGCCACAGGGACCAGAGCGATGTCCGCCAGGCCGCCAGCCCGGAGCAGCAGCTCACGGGAGTTTGGCGGCGTGTCAATGATGACCATACTCCCTGTGGCCTGAGCAGCTTTGACCTGACGGGCCAGGCGGTCCGGTTCACCTTGAATCACTTCGAATGGAAGCTCAGCATGAGCGGCCCAACGGTGGGCGCTGTGTTCGCTATCCGCATCAATCACCGTGACCCGTTGCCCAAATTGAGCCGCCACAGCAGCGAGATAAAGCGTTGTCGTCGTTTTCCCAACGCCTCTTTGAGGCGGTTCTGGCAAGTGAACTTCGGTAGGCTGGTGAGCGGTGAACGGACCGTAAGCCCTACCGCCACCGTTGCCCCCTGAGCGTCATCGGTGACGCGCTGCGGTTGGACCACTGCTTCCCCTGAGTCAGCGTGACGTGTAAGAACTGCTTCACGAGCGCGGTGTTCAGGTCAGCCACGAAACCCTCCGGCAATGGAGCATCTAGTTCGCGCCACTCCTCACCGAGGCACTGCGCCACCGGGAGGGGACGCCGGGGTTCCCGGTGGTTTTTGGACGAGGTGTGCGTGGAGGCCGGTGGGGTCAAGCATTGGCTCTGGAGGGCTGTGGATGAATCTGGGGCTGTCCTGGACACCCTGCTTCAGGAACACCGCGACACTGCGGCGGCCAAGTCTTTTTTTGTGCGTCTGTTGGGGGACTACGACGTGCCGGAGATCATTCACACCAACAAACTTTGGAGCTACGGCGCAGTGGTCCGAGAACTTTCTGTGCTCCACGTTGTGGAGCACGTCCAAGTTATTTCCAAAGCCCGCTGCAATAACCTGGTTGGACAGTCCCATCGCAGGGCACGGCAGCAGGAACGCAGTCAGCTCGGCTTCAAACGCCGTAGACGGGCTCAAGAATTTCTGGCGTTGCACGCTCGCGTTTCGAACCTTTACCGTCACACCCGAACCACCGTCCTCGCCCCCCGCCGACGAAGCAATCAAGATGCAGTGCTGCTCCGCTGGCGGGACGCCATGCAGCAGGCGGCTTGAGAATCAAGCTGCCTGCTGTCCTACTGTGGCCCTCTGAAATTAAGTTGCCATAACCCCTGACGCCAACAACCTGCCACAACCATGCGATGAAGTTCTCTAGGCGCTGCGATCTCCAGGGCCCAGGCGGAACACCTCTGCTCTCCCCTCCCCTATTCCCTGACCCTTTACTGGCGGCGCACGAGCGGCAGGTAGACCTCATCCACGATTTCCATCAGGACGTCATCCGGAACTTCAGCCACACCACGCATGAGGTACTCGTGGCGGAGCAAGGCCAGGGCCACGCCTGCCACCCGTGGGCGCAGCGCCTCTGGGCGCGCCTCGCCCTGGGCCACAGCGCGTTCCAGAACGGCCATGAACAGCTCAGCCCCACCTTCAGCTCCCCTGGCCTGCAGCTGCTTCAGGACTTCCGGGTCCTCAGGGAGGCCAGCCAGCAGGCCGCGCAGCACTTCCCCAAGAGGAGAAGCCCAGTGCTGATTCGCGCTCCGCATGATGGTCAGGATGTTCTCGCGCAAGTTCCCGGTATCCGGCGGCGTGAATTGTTCGGCGGCAAGGTGTCTATAGGCCGCGAACGCCAGGGCGGCGCGGCCTGGCCAGCGGCGGTACAGCGCGTTCTTATTGGTCCCCGCACGGCGCGCCACCTGATCCATGTTGAAGTTGGCATATCCCGCAGTCAGCAGTTCGGCGGCGGCTGCGCGAAGGATGGCCTGCTCAAGGACGGCGCCACGGCGGCGCTTGGGGACTGGGGTGTCGTCGGGCATTACGCTGGTCATTCCACTGTACAGCTTGATCTTGAGCGCCTATCTTTCCATTAAGGTACTTGGCGTACCTTACCGGGAGGGCTTATGCGAGGTAAGGGAATCACTTACGACACCGGCTTCTTCAACGGCATCACCAGCACCCATGAACCCTTCGATCCCGACGCAGTGCGCCGGGACCTCCAGGCGATCCGTGATGACCTGCACTGCACGGCCGTCCGGGTGACGGGCGGCGACCCGGAGCGCCTTGAACTCGCCGCACGCCACGCTGCTGAGCTGGGTCTTGAGATCTGGTTCTCACCCTTCACCTATGAACTGAGCCAGGAAGCGCTGCTTGCCCTGCTCCTGGATTGTGCCGACCGTGCCGAACGGCTGCGTCAGCAGGGGGCCTGCATCGTGCTGGTAACCGGCGCCGAACTGAGTCTGTTTACCCACGGCTTCCTCCCCGGCGATACAGCCGAGATCCGATTGAACGGCCTGTTTCAGAGGGACCCAGCGGTTCTGGCTGGCCTGGCCGAACTGCCGGCCCGGATCAACACTTTCCTGCACCGTGCCGCCGAGGCTCTGCGCGCACGGTTTGCCGGACCCCTGACATACGCCTCTATTCACTTCGAGGGCGTCGACTGGGCGCCCTTTGATTTCCTCGCTCTGGATCTCTACCGCACGAAGGAGACTGCGCCACACCTCCGCTCCGGCCTTCAGTCCCTGATGGCGTGGGGCAAACCCCTGGCGATCACAGAGTTCGGGTGCGCCACCTATCACGGGGCAGCGGACCGGGGAGCGGTGGATATCGTGGAGTACGAAGGTGGATACCCTGTCGCCCTGAAAGGAGAGTACGAGCGCGACGAGGCAGAACAGGCGAGGTGCATCGCGGAACTCGTCGCCCTCTTCAAAGAGGAGGGTGTGGACAGTGCCTTCGTGTGTACCTTTGCGTGCTTCTACCTCCCACACCGGGAAGACGGCGAGTCGGATCTGGATCTGGGAAGTTTTGGGATCGTGAAAGTCCACCCTGGTGGGCCTGATCAAGCAGGGGCACCGAGATGGACACCCAAGAGGAGTTTCGACGCCCTAGCCATTGCTTATCAGGAAGGCCGTTGAGGTTCACGAGGATTCAATGTGGTGATCTCATCGATGCCGTCAACTGAATCTCATGCAGTAGAAATCGACTCTGGGGTGGTCTGAGGGTGAGACCGCACGTTGCAAGGACCAGCGGGCCTTCAAGGAACGCATTCTTCAAGTTAAGTGTGCGAGGACCGAACAGATTGATCTTCGGTCGTCGCTCAACGTATTTCCCTGAATGTCTACTGTGATCTACGATGAATTTGTCAGCTCTAAATGGCCCGACAGACTCACGTCTAAGAATTGGAAAGTAAAGGATAGTTCACCAACGTTCGAGAGTCCGCATCGAAGCTGATTTTTATCTTAGGGTGCCGGTAAACAGAATGCCGATCACTTCTGTTTTGTGTGTTGCTGTCGGCAAAAACAACCATTGATCCGCTTAAGGTCACACCACTTCGTTCCGGAACGAAGAAGCTCAGTCGTCCCCCTCATCCCGCATGAAGCTCGGCATTTTCGCCAGCCAGCGTTCCATCTCTTTGCTCTGCTCGGCGCTTAGGCGGGTCATGAAACGGCGGCTTGACAGGCGACGGACAACTGTGGCGGCCGCCGTCAGCTTGCTGCGATCCGGCGCGGCCAGCGCCTGCCGCTGCACCTCGGCCCGGAGTTCGGCACGCGAGGCTCCCTGCTGAGCCAGGGCCAGCAGCTGTGTGCGCAGCCGTTCATCGGCCCCAGCAACCACAGCAGCCACCGATAGGGGCAGGCCGCCGCGCAGGGCGTCCACCACCTCGGGCGGCCAGTTCAGGATCCGAACCTTGTTCTTGGCGAACGATTCCCAGGTTTCCCCCAGGGAAGAGAAGACCTCGGTCAGCCGGACGTGGTCCTCGGTAGGCTCAGCCGTCAGCAGCTGCATCAGGCGCCCCCGCGCCGCCTCCGCGTCCACTCCCAGGGCCAGGGCAACGAGGGCCAGCTTGCCGTCCACCTCATCGATCACGTTGAGGTCCTCGCGCTGCAGATTCTCTAGCAAGCTCGCGGCCAGGGCCTGTCGATCGTCGAGGTCTCGCACCAGCACTGGCACTTCGGTCAGCCCGGCCAGCTGCGCAGCCCGCCAGCGGCGCTCCCCGGCCACGATCTCGTGCCCGCCGTTCACTGGACGCACCAGCAGCGGCTGCAGGATGCCCTCGGCGCGGATGCTGGCGGCCAGCGCTTGGAGTGCTGGGTCATCGAACGTGCGCCGGGGTTGGAACGCACCGGGACGCAGGGCGGCAACTGGCAGCGTTACGGTTGACGCCGCCGGCTTCATCATCTCCGCGGAGCGGCCCAGCAGATCGCCCAAATCGCGGGCGGGACGCTTTGAGCGTGTCACGCGCTCACCTCCAGAAGATCCAACACCCGGCGCGTCAGCCGTTGCACGTCCTGTTGCTGGACCGAGTTTGGGGCGTACACGCCCACCGGCTGCCCGGCGGTGGTGCTGTCCATCCAGATCGCGCCGCGGAAGGGGATGGGGTCAGCTAGACCCGGCAGGCTGCTCTGGAGGGCCGACAGCACCTCCCGGTCATGCAGGCGTCGGCCATCGTACATGGTTGGCACGTACAGACCTACCCGCAGCTCAGGTCGCAGCCGTCGGTACATTTCCAGGGCGCGCTCCAGACCGGGCAGGGCGTCCAGGCCCTTCTGACTGGTGAGGACTGGGACCACGATCATGTCGGACGCCAGAGCCCCAAGCGCGGCCAGCTGGCCCAGGCTGGGCGGACTATCGATCAACACCACGTCGTACTGGTTGGTTACAGCAAACAGGGCGGCGCGCAGGGTCATCACTGCGCCGATCTGGCCGCTGATCTGCGCCTCTGCCAGCGACAGGTTGATGTGCGAGGGAATCAGGTGCAGGCCATGGGCCTCGCGCGGTGTGGGCAATGGCTGACCATCTACCGCCACGGGCAGGACCGTCTCGTCCTCCATCACATCGGTCACCCCCAGCCACTTCGTGAGGCTGGCCTGGGGGTCCAGATCGATCAGCAGGACGCGCTGGCCAGCTTGTGCGAGCTCAAAGCCGACGTCGCGGACGATGCTGGTCTTGCCCGCGCCGCCTGCGTGATTGAATACGGTGAGCGTTTTCATTAGATGTCAGCGTATAACACGTCAAAACCCCGACGCACACGCCGGGGCAGGGGAGAGGGGCGCATTTAGACCCAGCTGAGGAAATATCGGTGCATTAGGGCAGATGTCCTCAACTCTCAGGCAGTATGAGGGGCGGAGGATGTGGGCCGGTTGGTTTTTAACCATGCTGGGATTCAACGCGCCGTCCCGGGCACGGAAACCTGGGGTCTGTGCCCGTCTCGGCCGGGACCGTCACCAGCTCGGGTGCTCCTCAGGGGTCCAGCCCACGTTTTCGGTAGTGATGGCCATGCCTTCCGGCAGTGTGGTGGGGGGGTTTGGCGGCATGCTGCTCAGCTTGGACACCAGCCGTGCCAAGGCCTGCGCGCCACCCAGGGCGCGGTGGGTGTCGGCTTCTGGGGCCACGCCCTGCTCGAAGCAGGCATTCCGCAACGAGGTCCAGCGCCACTCCCCGCGACGATCGCTCCAGGCCCAGCCGATCGAGGCGTACGCCGTCATCGCGCACAGCCAGTACTGCCGGTCCGACAGGGCGTTGTACATGCCATGGGCTGCGTTGCTGGTAGCGCAGGCCCGCCGGTCAAACTCGGCGTTGTACGCCAGGCAGAGCCGACCTTGCAGGACCGGCTTGAGGAGCTCCATGACTTCCGGCCACGCCGGCGCGTCCCTGAGGTCCGCGTCGGTCAGGCCGTGGATCCGGTGCGCGCCCGGCTCGATGGGCACCGTGGCCCGGACGAGGGTGTCCACGAGCGGCGTGCCGTCCAGCGTGACCACTGCGATCTCGACCACCTGCCCGGTGAGGCCAGTGGTCTGGGTGCCGACGATCAGCAGCCGTGGATCGTCGGCCCAATGCCTGAAGCGCTTCACCGCTTTGCGCCACTCCTGCTGCGCGTCTGCCAGGGTGTCGGCTTCCAGGCTGGCGAGTTCCTCGCTGAACATCGTCTCCAGATCCTGTCGGTGCTGTTCACGCTGGGCTTTTCGGGTCTTTCTGGCCTGTTCATTGGCTTTCCAGTCTATCGGGGTGGTGGCCGCCACGGCGTACAGGTTGCAGTGCTCCCAGCCCTTGCGGGTCCGGTACTCGTACCGAGTCAACGGGTCTCCTGTCGAGGCTAACCCCAGCTTCTTCAAATCGGTCTTACGGTTCAGGCCTTCCGGGATCTCGCGGTGAACAGGAAGAATCACCTTCGCCCCGATTCTCCCCGGACGATAGGTGTGGCGTCGGCACGGGCGTACAGGGCGGAGGTTGACTCTCGGTCCTGTTGCTTGCATTTAAAGAGCGCGGCGGGCAGTTGGTTCTGAGCCGGACGCAGGCCCTCGGCTTCCAACTGGGCCATGGTGGCAAACTGCGGCGGATACGTGTTGAGGAATGTGGGGGTGCGGCGACGAACGCGCGGCATGCAGATCACCTCCTGGTTCTGTTGGTTCGGGCCAGGAAATCCTAGCCTATGGTTATGACCCGGCCATGAAGCTTGGGCGACAATCGTAGGGGGAAATCATGTTCCAGTCTCCATGTCCTGGCAATTTAACCTGGGTGGAACCACGAGGGGTCAGACAGGTGGCTTGCGATTTAAACCACCTGGTGCATGGCTTCCTGCCAGAGACGCACCGCAGCGCCTTGGTTCCTTCTTCTAGCGGTGGCAGGGACGGTGGTTCGGGTGTGGCGGTGGAGGTTCGAGACTCAAGCGTGCAGGGCGAGGAATTCCTGAGTTCGCCGTCTTCGTTTGAAGCCGAGCTGACTGCGCTCCCGCTGCCGTGCCCTGCGATGTGACCCTTTCACGAGGTTATGGCAGCGGGCGGCGGAGATGATCTGGATGTGCTCTACATGGTGGAGCACGGGAAGCTCGCGCAGTGCCGCCCCAGAGCTCCACAGCTTATCGGTGTGAATGACCTGTGGCACGTCGTATTCCCTCAACAGGTGCCTGAAGAAGGACTTGGCTGCCTTGGTGTCGCGGTGTTCCTGAAGGAGGCTGTCCAACACATCCCAATGTTCGTTGATCGCCTGCTTCAACCAATCCTTGAGCCCGCCAACTTTGACGCAGACCTCGTCCAGATACCACCGGGAACCCCATCGAGGTTCTCGGTGGCGCAGTTCTTCTGTCAGCAGCGGAGTAAACTTGATGTTCCATTGCCGCAGGGTCTCGTGACTGACGTGGATGCCGCGCTCGTGCAGGAACTCCTGCACGTCACGCTGGCTGAGCAGGAAGCGGTGGTAGAACCGCAGGGCAGAGCTGATGACGCTCAGGGGGAAACGGTGGCGGTATGGCTTCCGGTCATGCACAGCTCACCAGTCTACCGAGGTTAAGTTGCCAGAACCACCTCAGGTCACCCCTGCGGGCCAAGTGAAAGCCACACAACCGTTTCAAGCCATGACAAAGCCAGAGACAAGAAGACTATTTCAGGCTCACGTTCTTGTACCGCAAGATGCCGTCGGGACTGGGCTTGAGCCCGCTCAGGTTTTTCGTCACACCGTAGAGCAGGTTCTGGTGGTACACCCAGATGTATGGCATGTCGTCAAGCACCTTGCTGAGCGCCACGTTGTAGGTGGCCTTTCTGGCGCTCATCGCACTTTGCAGCCTCGCCTTGGCAAGCAGGGCATCCACCTCCTTGTTGCTGTAGCGCCCATAGTTGTACGCTCCGCCTGTGCGCACCCAGTCATAGATATTGCCGTCAGGATCCACCCGACCGCTCCAGTTCAGCAGCGCCGCATCGAAGTTGTAGGTCGTGGCGCGGCTGCTCAGCGCGCCGCTCTCGAGCAGTTCGATTTTCACGTTGATGCCGGCCTGGGCCATCATCGCTTGGTACAACTGTGTCAGCAAGGTGGTGATCGTGCCTGTCCCAGCAATCAGGGTAAAGCTGAGATTACTCTGCCCAGCTTGCTGCAGCTTCTTTTTGGCTTCGGCAATGTTCGGAGCCGGAACCTTGATGCTGGTGCTGTTGGCAGGCGTTCCAGGCGGAAACGGCCCGGCTGACGGTTTGGCGAGATTGCGAAAAACAACGCTGGTCACGGCATTGCGGTCGATCGTTGCTGCCACGGCCTGCCGGACAAGTTTGTTGTTGAAAGGTGGACGGGTGGTGTTGAGCCAGATGCCCTGAAATCCCAGGGTGGGAATGTTCAGGACCTCGAAGCGGGTGTTGGCCTGGAGTTTATCGACATCCTTGGCGTCCAGCACGATCACCTGTGCCCCGCCTGACAGCAGATTGGCGTAGCGTACATCTCCATCGGCGAAGGGGCGGAAGACGAGCTTGTCGATTTTGGGTGTGCCATCCCAGTAGCCGGCGAAGGCATTCAGGGTCACGTTATCCTGGACCACGCGACCAGCGAACTTAAATGGACCGCTGCCCACTGGATTGCGGCCGAAATCAGCACCTGCCGCTTTGGCCGCCGTTGGAGAAACGATCATACCGGCGCGGTCGGCCAGAATGGAAAGTAACGGTCCGAACGGCGCACTCAGATCGAGGCGGACGGTGGTGGGATTGACCGCCGTGACACTTTTGATGGCCGCCAGCTCGTTTTTTCTCGAACTGCCGTCGAGCGTCATGTTGCGCTCCAACGAGTACTTCACAGCCGCCGCGTCAAGGGGCGTGCCGTCGTGAAACTTGATGCCGCTGCGAAGGGTCAGGGTATACGTCAGGCCGTCAGGGCTGATTTTCCAACTTTTGGCAACGGAAGGGACAATCTTCAGCGTGTCATCCACGTCAACCAGGCGGTCAAAGACCTGATACAGCACCTGTCGTTCTATCGCCGCGGCCGACAGGGCCGGATCGAGCTTGACCACATCGGAATCCAGACCCACTGTCAGGGTCTGGCCCACTGCTTGGGTCACAAGACTTGAGATCAGCATGGCAGTCAACAGCTTGGCGCTTCGCATGATCTGACTCCTTGAAGAGGTGGGAGCGAAACAGTCAGCGGGCCCCGGCCCTTGATAGGCGAAGCCACTCGGTGAGGTGTTCACAGGCAAGCCTCGGTGCGGTCAGGCGGGAGACACCTTCTGGGGGAGCATACGCAGCTTACTGTATCGGTCAAGTCTGCGAGGGGAACCTGGTATGTTCCGGATTCGAGCTCTGCCAGCAGGAACTCCTCTGCCCTACGGCAAAGCAATAGGTTCAGGGCACAGACCGTAGAGTCCATGGCCAGCGGAGGGCGGCCGCAGCCCAAGTCGTCTTGTCGGTCCCGTGCGCCTGCGCAGAAAATCAGTCTGGACTGTTTTCAGTGCCCAGCGGCGTAGCCACGTGATCTTGGCCAGGGGTTGGCTGGCGTCGCCCGGTTTGAGAACGCGTTGAATGCGCTTGCGAACGCATCGGCGGCCCGGCGGCCGGCCTCAGTGGTCAGCGCAACCGGTAGCGCGACGCCTGACGAACTGGCCGAGACCGGTCCAGGAGATTCCACCGATGCGCCCAGGCTAGGAGAATCCACCACCCGTACCTCGGGTCTGCCCCGGCCATCCTGACCCAGGTGTGCTGCGTCGGCAGCGCTGGTGCCGCCCTTGACTGCCAACCAGTGTTTGACGCCACCGACGTCCACCTGCCGTAACGTCGACATGTGACCGGAAACCCCTTCCCTGTTTCCAGCGCCGCAGGCCCTAGGCGAACAGCGCACTGAACTTGAGGCACCAAGTGTGGAGGGATTCGCGGGTAAAGGCAATCCCTCGCTCCAGTCAGAGTTCCTCGACGTCCCGATAACTCAGTATGAATCGGTGGTACAGCATTGGCGGCGTAGCCGATCACGTTGGGGGAAACGGGTAGCCCGGCAGTTTCTAACCGCTCAGCACTGGGGCACCCTACCCCAACAACTTGCCACAACCAACCCGTTAGTCCTGGTCCTCAGCAGCACTGTCGTCCTCCCCCTCGGCCAGACGCCGGACCACCGCCAGCGTGAACAGGAACAGCAGGGTGGCCCCTGTGGCCAGCACGTACAGGTGCAAGCCACAGGCTACGCCCACACCCGCTGTGGCCAGAAGGCCCGCCGCGGTGGTCAGCCCCGTGGCCTTCTGGCCCCGATCCGAGAAAATTGCGCCCGCGCCCAGAAAGCTAATGCCACTGACCACTGCGCCGAACAGCCCGATCATGTCGAAGCGTACGCCATTGTCCCGGTCCCCGAAACTGAGGATCAGGGTTTCGGCCAGCACCACGAACAGGGCCGCGCTCATGCCCACCAGCATGTGCGTCCGCAGGCCCGCGCTGCGGTTCACACGCTCCCGTTCCCAGCCAATCGCACCGCTCAGCGCAAAGGCCGCCAGGACACCCTGCATCAGTTTCAGCTCGGTCCAAAAAGACTCCATGCCAAGTAGTGTAAGCAACCCGGCCAGGACGGATCATCCCGCGCTGGAAGCACTGGATGACTTGCGCATGGCTGGGAGTGTCTGGCTGAAGCGCTGACCCGAAATCGAATTGACGCCCGAAAAAGTTGAGCTGAAACCCTCAATCGCGAGATACGACATGGGGGAACGATCATGCAGGTCTCCAGCAGCAGGGGTGCCCTGCCCAACGTTTATGCGGGTAAGGCACTGCCATGCCCTCTCCTTATCTGGAGCCTTTCGCTCCACTGGCGAAGGATCTTCAGGACATCACCGCAGCGCTCGGCGCCGCCAGCACGGAACGGGAAGTGATCGAGATTGTCCTGACGCCCGCCGTGGAAGCGCTCGGAGCCGTCGCTGGGATCGCGTTGCTCGTCGACCGCACCGATCAGCAGCTCAAGATCGCCGGCAGTCAGGGCTACGAGGGTGGCACGCCAACGGTCTGGCAGGAAGGACGTATTGAAGATCACGTGCTAATCGGGGCCATCCTGCGTATGAAGGAGCCGCTGTACTTCGAGACTTAACAGAACTCTCTAGCCGATGGTTGCCAAGGGTAACCGGGAGGCGGGGAGCTTCTGACTGTTGGCCACCGCGTCACCCTACCCCAACAACTTGCCACAACCCACTGCGCCAGTTGTGCGACTCACACAGTCATTTAGCTGGATGACCACCGATTTCGAGTGGGCACTTGGGCTGGCATGGGCTGCGGAAATATTCGATGGATAAGGCAGCATCTCAATCGGAGATGTGCCGCCTTCTAAGAAGCATGATCTCAAGAGTCCTTCTGAGAAGCCCACCGATAAAGTAACAATAGGCCACGAAGAAACCGTTCGCCGAATGCTGGAAGTCATTCCCTGCGGCACAGTTCAAATGCACCAAGGGTATTCAGAACGCGCCAACGCAAGCAGGAGTTGGGTAGCGATGTCTCGAAAGGCCGAAGCTGCATGAGCTCCGCCCTCCGCATGACGCCATGCGCTGCCATAATCTGTTGCTCTCACTGCTGGACCAAAGTCACAAATTTGTTAGAAACTCTACTCTTAAATCATCAGGACTCTGCTCGATCTCTGATCTGAGCAACTGGCTTCAATATCTACACTGGAGAAAAGTCATGCTGAAGCGTACACGGTCCCTACTCCTGCTCCCCGTTCTGCTGCTCTCGGCCTGCTCCTCCCCCAGCTCTGTCGTCGGCACCGTGCCGCCGCCTCTAACGGTGCCAGTATCCGGTCCAAGCCGTTCCCTGGGCTTATTCGAGATTACCTTCATCGGTGGAGGGACTCAGCCGCTGAGTGTCACCGCCCGGCCCGCAGGAATCCAGGGTCAGTCCCTGACGGATCAGCCCGCCGTGTCGCTGGCTTTACTTGCCCGGGCCAACTTCGACCAGGCTGGGAACCGCAACTACCAGGCGACGTTCGGCGTGACCAACACCAGCGGCACTGCTCTGACCAATCTCACCTTCCTGGCTGTCTCAACCCCGAGGACCATCGCCGGAACGCCCGTCAGTACTTTCCAGAAGTTCGATGGTACGGCGGCCGACCCGGCCATCGCTACCCAGCTTAAACCCAGCCAGCCGAAAATCCTCGACGGCACCAATCCACTCATCAATCAGCGGCTCGCCCTCTTCCAGGCATACACCGAGGCCGAGGTCTCGACGAGCACCCTGTCTCATCCTGCCGGGGTGAGCGACATCTTCCCTTACGGCTTCGTAACGGCAATTCCGGGCAGTGGCTCGCGCACCCTACCTGCTGAGAGCGCGACCGGCCAGGTGACCTTCAGCTTCGACCTGCCCCTCCAGAGCAGCGCCCAGGCCAATCCCTTCAAAGTTTCGATCATGGTGGAGGCGTACACCGACAGCATCCCCACCGTCACCCAGGGTCCGGACGAACTCGGCACCGCCGACACCGCCTCGGTACAGGCCAGGATCAGCACCCTGCAAGCGCAGTTTCCCGGCACGCCAGTGCTCCTTAAGAGCGTAGGCTGCCCTGCCGGTGGTTCACCGGTCGCTCAGCGACTCTCATCGCTGAGAACGGCAGGGACGGCGGACGCGCCCACCGCGATGCTGGGCAACACCACACCCCTGCTGTCCTTGCTGGGCCTGTCGGCCAATCCTGCCGCCGCCGCAGGTTTCCTGGACCCGGAGACGAGCTTCGAGCCCAGCTTTGACCAGCCGCTGGCCTCGGCGGGCGGCTTTGCGGTGCGTGGCCTCCAGAGTGGCCCGCTGACGAACGCTTCAAGCGGACCTGCACTGAAAGGGACAAGGCCGCTGTTCGCAGGTGAGGAGGTCGAGCAGGTGCTGAGCAGCGACCTGACCGGGCAGACCAACGGTGGCCACCTGTGTGCCCCGGTGGTCAGTCGCTTCCGGGTTCGCACCAAAGCCGAGAGTGCGGCGGGCTTTCAAGGACAGGTGGCCTACGGGGTTGGCTCTACTCCCTATTCCATTGCCCTGGCCGACATCGATGGCGACGGTCGGCTCGATCTGGTGACAGCGAACTCTGGGGCCAATACTGTCTCTGTCCTACTGGGCCAGTCTGGAGGCACCTTTGCTCCTCAAGTGACGTATGGGGTTGGCGCCGGGCCTGTGTCTGTCGCCCTGGGCGACGTCAACAGTGATGGTCGGCTTGACCTGGTCACAGCGAACTCTGGCGGTAACAACGTCTCTGTCCTGTTGGGTCAGTCTGGGGGGACCTTCGCTCCTCAGGTGAAGTTCTACCGGGTCGGCAACTATCCCTATTCCGTCGCCTTGGGCGACGTCAACGGCGATGGTCGGGTCGATCTGGTCACGACAAACGTGAACGACAGTACCGTCTCCGTCCTGCTGGCTCAGTCTGGGGGGACCTTCGCTCCCCAGGTGACGTACGGAGTCGGCTCTAGTCCCGAATCTGTCGTCTTAGGTGACCTCAACGGCGACGGGCGGCTTGATCTGGTCACACCGAACTACGCCGGCAATACCGTCTCCGTCCTGCTGGGTCAGTCTGAGGGCACGTTCGCTCCCCAGGTGACGTACGGAGTCGGCTCTAATCCCGCATCTGTCGCCTTGGGCGACCTCAACGGCGACGGGCGGCTTGATCTGGTCACAGCGAACTATGGGGCCAATACCGTCTCTGTCCTGCTGGGCCAGTCTGGAGGCACCTTTGCTCCTCAAGTAACGTATGGAGTTGGCTCCAGGCCTATATCTGTCGCCCTAGGCGACGTCAACGGTGACAGTCGGCTTGACCTGGCAACGGCGAACGCTAACGGCAATACCGTCTCCGTCCTGGCGGGCCAGTCTGGGGGCACCTTCGCCTCTCAGGTGATGTACGGAGTCGGCTCCACGCCCTTTTCCATCGCCCAGGGGGACGTGAACGGCGACGGCCGACTTGATCTGGCGACGGCGAGCTACACCGGCAATACCATCTCCATCCTGACCAAGAACTGAGGGGGCGGGTGGGCAGTTGCGCGGCGGTTACGCTCGTTTCCAGCGCTATCAGGAGGAGGCTTTGCGCGGCGCCAGCTCCATCGACTCCCTCTCGTACAGTTGCGGAGGCCCTCGCCGTCTGGCAGCTTGTACTTCATTTGTTGGGCGCGGCGAGCAGCTGGAGCCTCCTCCCAGGCCAGCACCTCACGCGGCGTCCAGTTCGTCCAGATCACGTCCTCCGGGTCCGCGAGGGCGAGTAGCCCGGCTCAGGCTCCGGCAAGGGTAGTCACAGGTCCGCGCTCACCCTATCTGCCTCTCTAGGCCGAATCCCAGCTCCTGGCCGGAAGTCGCCTGCGCCAGCATCCACCGGCGCTTTTTGCCGGTGGCATAAATGGGTTGCACCCCGAATTGCCACGCCCTGCACTGCCCACCTTCCAGCGAGGTCAGGGACCGGAATGCGAGAAGGCCTCCTGCGGCGTTCCTCACGGCACGCCGCTGCCCTGGAGGCCTCGTTCCTGCCCACGGCGGGGGAACTCGCATGGAGGGCCGCGCCTGCAAGGCGCTCTGCTGTGGCTTCTTACTTCGATCGATTGGGAGCTAAGCGCTCCTGAGGTCACCATACGATGACGCAGGCCACCAAGACCCCCTGCCTAAGACTGTCCCCTCTCGTCATACCGCGTCGCAGCTGATACGGAACGCCCCTGGTTGAGAAGAACGCTGTGCCGCGCGTCATACTGACCAGCCATGGCAGAAGTTCGAATGCGGTACGCACTGTTGGCGGACGGGACCGTGACAAGGGCCATTGTGGCTCTCAAGGGTCCCGAGCATCCATACATCTGCCAGGACTGCGCCACCCGGGTCAAACTTCGCCGCGGACCCGTCAATGCGCCGCACTTCAGCCATTACGAGATCACGAACTGCACCGGCGAGGGCGTGGTCCATCACGCCGCCAAACTTGAGCTGGCGCTTGCCCTGCGCGAGCGCGAGCGACCGTTCGTCCTGCACGTTCCCTGCTCCTGGCCCAGCTGTCCGGAGACGGTGGCACTCCCATTTGACCCCATTGCCGGACCACACACCGAGGTGGCCACCGAATACACCATGGCAGTTGGGGACGCGGTGTACCGGCTCGATGTAGCCACGCTGCTGCACGGCCCACACGTCGACAGATTGCCGCCCAGATCCTGTTCGAACGGCCTCTGGCGAACCTGAGCCGACTCTGGGTGGCCCGATACCAAGACGCCGAGACCCAGCAGGCAAAGTTCGGGCGCCCCTATCGGACGATCCGACCACTTAGCTCGGACCTCAGCACCTGACCTGACACTTCGGAATATCAGTTCAACCTGTAGGAAGCTGGATCAGGGTATCTCTCGTCCTGGTGGTCTCACGCAGAGCTGTCGGGTAACCTTAAGTTCAGATGAATCCCCCTCTCTTTTCCTCTCGCTATGTTCTGCTCGCCTGATGGTTGGACGACTGGTCCCCCGCTTTGCCCCTCCAGGTGTTCCCACGCCCGTCGTTCTGACACGCTTGACCGAAAACTTCGACTGCTCAGGCCAACCGCACCTCCGGTCCCTGGAGGCTGGCCAACCCCATGATGTTGCCTCTTCCTGGCAAGGCTGGCCCGCTTGAGTGCCAGACCTTCAAGCCTGCCCGGCAGCGCCCGCCGTCTCCGACGTCAGTTGCGCCAGCAGTTCCTCGAGGCAGGCGTCGACGCCTCTCGCCCAGGCTTTTACGATCAACCTGCCTTTCGCCACCGGGTCAGACAGGATCCGACCCTATGGCAAGCGTATGCCCGCTACGTGTTCGCCCTGGAACCCAGCGCGGCCTACCTGCAACGCGCCCGACTGGCCATCCACCGGACCGCCGCCTTCATCCACGCGGAACTGGTGGCCGACGGGCGTCCCGGGCGCTGCCTGGAAGCCGCCACCCTGCTTTCCCGCCTGCTCGAACGGCAGGGCATCTGGAATGTCGTGGTCGCCGGGGCCTATCAGGCAGGGCTCCCCAGCGGACACCGGCTGAACTTTGGACCGCTGAGCACCAATGAGCGAGTGGGATTCACAGCCCACACCTGGGTGTATGCGCCTCCTTTTGCGGTAGTGGACGTCAGCTTGCAGCAGCAACCCTTGCCGGGTTGGGCCTTGCGCCAGCTTCCCCCAGTCCTCCTGCAGGAGGAAGGCGAGCCTGGCGTCTTGCAAGGGCCGGAGTTTTTCAGTGCGACGGGTCAACGGTTGTTTGAGCAACGCCACGGGCGCCCTCCGACGGTGGAGGATGTCGTGACGCTCGCCCCTGAAATTGGAGTGGCGTTGGATCTGTTTCCACCGCTGACTTTTCAGCACGAGCAGGTTGAATTTCTGTACATCCCGTTGACCCCCCGGGTGCTCGACGGGGCGTTTGACGAAACGACAACGTTTCGGCTCAACGGCAAGGCGCCGGTGACCCTCCAACGCCAGTTCCTGGCACAATCCGGCCAGAGCGTCGCCCACTCTTGACCGTGGACACCGTAATGTATGCCTGAAGTGGCCTGGGGGATCAGGTGTGTTTTAAGGGGTTGTGCTCAGCACCTAACATTTGGAAAAATTAACCTGTTGGCGGGCGGGAAGAGCTTCCCAAGCAGATTGATAGACCTTCAGCACCCGCACGAGGGTTGAACACAGCGTCGCTGGCCCGAACCATGGATGAGCCCCCGCTCGGCCATTGCTGGCCTGGGCGGGGGCTTGCTTTTGAGGCTGCGTTTACTCGAGCACCGTCTCCCGCCCCTCGATTCACTGCTCACTGAATCCACTCATGCGTGTCCAGGGGCCGAAGCCCACCCCATGTTGCAGGGAGGCGACGTCGACCATGTAGGCGCTCTTCGCCTTCGCCACGCCCACCACGTTCGCATCTGAAGGCCAGGATGCCCTGGCCTTCAGCGAAAGGTCCTGGGCGGCATAGATTTTCGCCTCCGAGGACCTTCCCAACATTTATGATTGATCCCACGAACTGCTGTGGCTCCATCAATCGCCTTGACTGTCGGGAGATTGATCTTCACGCCCCATATCCCCGGTTCGGGATGGGGGTGCCTTTTGGTCAGGCTAGCCTTCCTCTTTTCGCACGCCTGACATCCCAACCGTTTGTGTCCTCCCGCAGTGAAGCCCAACAAGTCAAACTTCCTCAGCATTGGTTGCAAGTCCTTTCCTGGACAGACAACAAGGAGACCTTCATGGATGATCAGTTCCTCAGCGAGATCCGGTTGATGAGTTTTTACTACCCGCCCCAAGGTTGGGCTCTCTGTAATGGTCAGCTGCTGCCGATCAACCAGAACCAGGCGCTGTTCGCCCTGCTGGGCACCATGTACGGCGGAAATGGGCAGACCAACTTTGCCCTCCCGGATCTCCGGGGCCGGGTTCCAGTGCATACCGGAAGTGGCTACACCCTCGGACAGCAGATGGGCTCACCGAACGTGACGTTGAGCATGCAGCAACTCCCGCAACACACCCACATGCTGCAAGCCTCCAGCGATGCCGCTGGCACTCAGGCAGACCCATCAGGTGCACTGCTGGCGCCCGTCAACGGCGGATACGGAACAGGCGGGGCACTCACCACCCTCGAACCAGGAACCATCACCTCTGTGGGGGGCAGCCAGGCCCACGACAACATGCAGCCCTACCTCACGTTGTCCTACTGCATCGCCTTGGTTGGGGTTTTCCCCTCCCCAAATTAAACAGGAGTCACGTTTATGACACCCTATGTTGGAGAAATCCGGATGTTCGCTGGGAACTTCGCGCCGGTGGGATGGGAATTTTGTGCGGGTCAACTGCTGCCTATTTCCGAGAACGAAGTGCTCTTTCAACTGATTGGGACCACGTATGGCGGAGACGGTGAAAACACATTTGCCCTGCCCGACCTGCGCAGCCGCGTTCCCGTGCATCAAGGAGCCGGCTTCGCTCTGGCTCAAACGGGTGGCGAGGAGCATGTTACCCTGACGGTTCAGCAGATCCCGGTGCACTCTCATCCCCTGGCCGCAACGACAACATCAGGCAGCAACGCGTCGCCAGCCGGAAGCGTCCTGGCGCAGACCAGCGGCGGCGTACAGCTGTATTACGAAGGTCAAAGTACAGACCCCATGAACAATCAGGCGATCAGTCCTGTGGGCGGCAGTCAACCCCACACCAACCTTCAACCCTATCTCTGCGTGAACTTCATTATCTCTCTCTTCGGCGTTTTCCCCACTCAAGGGTAAAGGAGCGACCAAATGGAACCATTTCTGGCTGAAATTCGCGCGTTCCCCTTTACCTTTGCGCCCAGCGGTTGGGCGCTGTGCAACGGGCAACTGCTTCCCATCTCGCAGAACACGGCCCTTTTTTCTCTCCTGGGCGTCACTTACGGAGGAGACGGCAAAAGTACTTTCGGCCTGCCTAATCTTCAGGGTGCCGCGCCACTGATGCCTGGTCAGGGGAACGGATTGTCAGCCTATGACCTCGGTCAAAGTGGAGGAAGCGAGAACGTCACGCTTCTTCCGACTGAAATGCCCATCCATATCCACTTCCAGATGGCGGACACCCTTGACCCGGCCGACCTCAATGCTCCCAATCCAAGTCGGACCCTTGCGCAATCGCAGGGGGTTTTCGCGTACCAGCCGAGCACCGCAAATCTCGTTCAGATGGCCCCGCAAGCCCTGACGCCCGCTGGCGGCAGTCTTCCGCATTCGAACATGATGCCGTCACTGGTCATGAATTTCTGCATTGCTCTGCAAGGTGTTTTCCCGCAAAGACCCTGAGGACAGATGATTCAGAACACCCACACCTTGGCTTGGGCTGGAGGTGTGGGTGTTCTCAGCAGACAGTGGGCTGGTGAGATGTCCCTTCGCCGGTCCACCTTCAGGGCAGATCGCCGTTGGCCTGGCGATCGTGCCACCGGCTCCCCGCTTGCACGATAAAAGTGGCTCCCAGGCACGAAGCCGTGGGAGCCACCGACATTTGAGAACGGTTACATGGATGGCTGCGGGCAGGCGGAGCCAGGTGGAGTGGTGTTGAGGAACCCGCCGGTCGAGAGGTTGGCGTTGGTGGCCGTCGACGCCGTGTTCCGGCTGAGCAGGTAGTTCCCCAGGTCGGTCGTTGAGGTGCTCCCGGTCGCTGTGCCAGTGTACCCAGGCCAACGTGACGTGGTCGAGAAGCGCTGGTTGACCCGGATGCGGTTGTTCGCCGTTCCGCTGGTGAAGTTGACGATCGTGTTGTTCAACACGTCGAAGCAGCCCTGGTGCGAGTCGCCTGCGCCCGAGCTGGTGGCACCGTGTGTGATCAGAATGCCGTGCTGCGCGTTGTTGACGGTCGTGCCAGACTCCTGAATGTTGTTCCCAATGACCGTGGCGTTCAAGGTGCCGGACGGCGAGAAGGCCACGTTGTCGCCGGTCTGGAGCGTGATGGCGCCGCTCGCTGAGCCGTTGATCTGACGCAGCACATTGTTGCTGATCCTGACCGTCGACGTGCCATTGCGGCCCGAGGCGAAGATGCCAATGCCGGTGCCCGAACCGGAGTTCGCGACCCCCGACTGGCCGATGGTATTGGCGTCGATGGTGCCCTGGAACGTTGCCCCGGCGCAATTGGCCTTGTCCGCGCTGATCGCCGTGCCGTTGGTTCGCCTAACGGTGTTGCCAGAGATGTTGTAGGCGAAGTTGCACCCCGCCACCCAGATGCCCCCAGCTCCGGCGAGTGCGCCGTTGGTGTTGTCTGCGAAATTGTTGCTGATCCGCGCCGTCCCGGAAGCGCTGCCCTGCATCAGGACGTGGATGGCGTTGCCCCACCAGACGCGCACGTCATTGTTGCTGATCTGCGCGTTGGCCGTGCCGTCCATCAGGGTCACCAGCAGCGCGGTCCCTCGCACGTCTGACGTGCTGCCCTGCATGGTGAAGACCTTGTTGTTGGTGATCGTGAGTGGGTTGATCGTGGGTGCCGTGCCGGTGATGTTCTCGATCCGCACCGCATTCATGGCGGCACCGTCGAGCTGCGAGTTGGTGAGACTCACGGCGCCGCCCACGTCGACCAACTGGACGTCAGACTCGTTGTACAGGCCGCTGTTGCTCGTTCCTGTGTTGCCAGTGAAGCGCGCCTGGTCCAGGGTGAAGCCACGCACGCCGGTGCCGTACACCCCGTTGTTCTGGCTCCCGGTAAAGTTCATCCATTTGAGGCTGACGTTGCTCGTGCGGTTCAGGTACACGCCATTGCCGCTCACCGCTCCGTCGGCGCCGCCTGCATTCTGGATGGTGCCGCCCGAGCCTGCCGTCGCTCCATCACCTGCCACGCTCAGCCCGGCCGTTGCCCCCGTGTTGTCCAGGAGGATCCCGTTGCTGCCACCATTGGCAGAGATGCTCTTGAAGCTTAAGCCACCTACCCCGATGGTGGTGTCCTGCACGTACAGTGCCGTGCCACCCACACTCGAGAGTGTGTTGTTCGGGCCTTCAACACTCAGGGTGCCGCCGCCCTTCGCATTCAGGCCACTCCCCGTGGTCGTGGTCACCGCCAGGCCACCATTGATGAACCTGATGGTCGTGCCCGTGTTGCTTGTAAGGTTCACGGCAGCGCTCCCCGACGAGGTGATGGTCTTCGTGGTGCCCTTGAAGTCAATGGTTCCACCGGTGTTGCTGCTCACGGTGATGCCCGTCGAACCGTTCGTCTTGTTGATCGACCCGCCATAGGAGAACGTTGGGGTACTCGCGTCAATGCGTACCGCTTCATTTGTCGGGTTCGTGATGCTGGCACTGCCCGTGCCGTCGGCAATCTTGATCGTCCCGCTTGACCCAGCGATGACGTCGATCCCGGCGTCTCCACCGTTCAAAGTGGTCATGCCGTTCAAGTTGACGGTGCCGTCGGCATTCGAGAAGTTCAGTCCCGTCCCAGTCGTGGAGGACGAACTCAACGTGCCATTTTGGAAGGTCACGGTGCCGCTCGCCTGGTTGGTGATGTCCACGAGCAGGCCCGCACTTGTCCCGCTCTTGGTGAGGTTCCCGTTGTACGTGATGTTCGGTCTAGAAGCGTTCACGACCAGGGCCGAACCCGAGGGGTTGGTCACTGCAAAGTCCGCAGGGGCTTCGCTGCGACCGAATGCAAACGTCCCGCCTGAGCCATGCAAGATATCAATGCCAGCATCCCCGCCGTTCAGGGAGGTCGTGCTGGTGGGTGCATTGAAGTTGTAGGTGCCATCGGCGTCGTCGAACTGCAGTCCAGTGCCATTGGTGGCGGAGAGGGCCCCCTCAAAGGCCAGCGTCCCGGTGTGGCCGGCGGACACGCTGAGCAATGCACTTAGCGGGGCACTGCCCGAGGTGATCGAGCCGCCGTACCTTACATTGACGTTGCCGCCAGTGACGTTGAAGGCCGTTCCAGTGGCGCCACTGATGGAGCCGCCCGCAGCTGTGAGCGTCCCGCCAACGCCATTCAGGTTCACTCCGGTGGTGGCGCTGTTGGAGCTGGAGAGGCCATTGACCGTTCCGTTCAGCGTCCCGTTCGTCAGATCGAGGGCTGGTCCACCGGTGCTCGAAACGTCCACGTTCGAGAGATCCAGGGTGCCGAAACCGGTCCCGGCAATGCCTTTGGCACCCGTTCCATTGGCACTGACGCTCAGTCCCTGCAGCGCATTGTTTGCAGCCACCGTAATGGCCGCGCCAGCAGTGTGTCCGATCACAGGCGCTTGCCCCGCAGCTTCAATGCTGGTGCCACTGACAGTCAGCGGGACGCCCTGGCCGATGAGCTTCTGGTTGGTTTTGAGGGTGATGCCAGCGTTCTGACCGGTGCTGGTTCCGTCTCCCCGGTACACGTAGATGATGTCTCCGTCACTGGAGGCGCTCTGCGCGGCGGCGAGGGTGGAGAATGGTCCAGACCGGCGGCCGTCCGGCGTCCCCGTGGTGTTGGTGTTGTTGACATACCAGACGCGCTGACCAATGGCCAGTGGCACTTGCAGCGTTCCCGCAGGCGTAATACAGGTCCCGTCCGACACCGCGTAATTCAGGGTATCGGTGACGTTGGTTGCCCCAGCCTTCGGGTTGAACACGTAACTGCCATCAGCAGTCACCGTCACATCTCCGCCCTGTGCACTGCTCGCAGGTGCAGAGACCGTCAGTGTCGGGGCTGGCGCGTCGCTCACCGGCCGGGCCTCCACCCGCGTCAGGAGTCCAGTTCCGTTCACGCTGGTGTTGCCCACCACTGAAACGGTCGGCACCGTCGTGTCCCTCAAAATGAAGTCACCACCGAGGCGCGAGAGACGCTGGGTGTTGCCCGCCAGGGTCACACTGGGAATGAACTTCAGGTTCGCCCCGGCGTAATTCGAGCCGCACAAGGCCGCAACCTGCGCTGCTCCCAGCGCCGCCGCCCGCGTGCCCACCTGCGTGCTGGCGCCCTGCTCCTCCACGCTCTCGGTCACCCGGGTCACGGGATCGTCCACCGCACGGAACATCATGCTGAACGTGAACGGATCCTCGCTCGCTGTGGTCTGCAACGGCACCTTCACCGCGAACGTCACGGTGCCGTCAAACTGATTCACGCCAGGGTTGGCCGGCAGGCTCCGGCTGCCCGGGGTGCTCGTATTGCGCACCACAAAGCCGTACGGAAACAGCTTGGTGACGCCGAGAGCAGCGGGGGTGGTGGGGGTGGTGAAGCGGGAGGGATCCACTTCGTCTTCCGTGAAGATCTGGAAGTCCTCTCCGCCCGGCATCAGGGTGGGCTGTCCACTCAGCCGGTTGAGGAGCATGCCGTGCGTCGGAACGATGGTCGGCGCGATGCTCGGATCGGCGTTTGTCCCGTCGAACTTCTTGAAGGTGCGCAGGGCACTCTCGCTGAGCGTTCCGGACGTGCTGGCCGCCACGAAGGTCAGATTGCTGCGGGCCGTGGCATACGGTGTGCCGTCTGTGCCCGCATTTCGGACCTTGAAGGTGGCGTACAGATACCGGTACCCCCCGCTGCCCCGGATGCCGCTCGTGAACGAACCGCGCGAGACTGGTTCAAGTTGAATGTTGCCGGAGGTCGCCTGTAACCCCTGACCGGCCAGGTGCGGCGCCACCCAGGTTTTCGCGCTGCTGCCCATGGCCTCGCTGCCGATGTCACTGAACGTGATCTCCACCAGGCCGTCTCCTGGGAGGGGCGTAGGGGTTGGGGTCGCTGGTGTGGGGGTCACACCTGGAGGCTTCGTTCCCGGCGCGGGGCTCACCCCAGTGGTGGGTGGGGTGATGCCTGCGCTCGGGGTTTGCGGAACCGAGGGTTGTGCGCAACCCGCGATGAGGCTGAGGGTCAGGGCGGTGACGAGGCCGAGGGACGTGGAGCGCTTCATCAGCAGGGACCTCCGAGAAAGGCGGTGGGGGCTGCTGAGGTCCCTGCGGTGCGGACCTGACAGAGGGGAACGGCGTTCGCGCCGCTGTAGGTGCTGCCTTTGAAGGTCGCCACTTCCGCGCCTCCGAGGGCTGCCGCCCGCTGTGCAGGCGTCTGCGCTGCGGCGGTGCTCTGCTCTTCCAGGCTTTCGGTGACACGCACAAGGCTGGTATCCGCGGCCTGGACGAGAATGCGAACCTGGTAGGGATCGGCGTCAGCCGCGCTCTGCAGGGGCAAGCGGTACGCGAAAGTCACCCGGCCGTTAAACTGTTCCGGAGTGGGGTTGCCCGGCAGATCACGTCCGGTGCCACTGGCATTGCGGACCACAAAGCCGTAGGGAAAGAGGGCCACGGTACTCGCGGGCGTGAAGGTGCTGGCGTCCACCTCCGTTTCCCGGAAGGCTTGGAAGTCTGCGGCTTGGGGATCAACGATCACGTTATTCAACGTGGGGCTGAACTGCATGCCGTGAGTGGGAAGCATATTGAGCGCAATGGCAGGATCTGCGTCGGTGTTGTCAAACCGCACAAGCTTGGTCACGGCCGTACCACTGAGGTTGCTGACCCTGTTGGCTGCGAAGAACGTCAGATTCTGCCGTACAGTGGAGTAAGCCGTACCGTCAGCGCTCGCGTTCCGGACCTCGAAGGTGGCCGAGAGGTACCGTTGCCCGCCAGCACCCCGAGGGCCAACGTCGAAAGCAGAGGTGGCAACGCTGCGCAGCTGGATGCCGGAGGCCAGCGCCGTGGTGTCTTGAGGTCTCAAAACCCCCAGGGGCTCGACGGTGGCGCTGACGTGGGAAGTTCCCAGGCCAGTAAAGGTCAGTTCCATCACGCCCAGTGCGTTGGGTACGGGGACCGACTGGAGGGGTGAAGTCCCACAACTGGCGAGAAGACCAGTGAGGGTGAGGAGGAGCAGGCGCTGCAAGGGCAAATTGGAAACCATAGGGCGAGCCCCTCCTGAGGGCTTGATGACCTGGGACAAGAGCTTCAGCTATCGCGGCCCTTGAGCCAGGACGTGACGCTGGGGAGGATGGTAATGGGAACACTCTGTTGCAGCGTGACCACGCTCCACGCGCCCAGAGCGGTCAGGCTGGGCCGCTCATAGGGTTCCTTATGGGCAGGCGAAAGCTGTGCTGGCGGAATCGCAGCCGAGTTCTGATTTGACATGAGCGGATGATATTACTTTCATGACCTTTAGATTGTTATTGCATGTAGAGTGAACTCATGAGCCTTAAGACGGAGTGGCGCTCGAAGACTGCGAAGAACAGGTCTCATTTTTAGGAAAAGCCTCGGAAGAGGGCAAAGTGGTCTGAAAATACTGGGCAGCAGACGTCGGCCCACGCAGACGTGTTGAATATCGTCCTGTGGGTGGCCAGCATGGTGTCAATGTGGGCGTAGCTTCCTTACGACGTC
This sequence comes from Deinococcus humi, assembly GCF_014201875.1. Classification (NCBI taxonomy): domain Bacteria; kingdom Thermotogati; phylum Deinococcota; class Deinococci; order Deinococcales; family Deinococcaceae; genus Deinococcus; species Deinococcus humi. The sequence continues at coordinate 101,963 of NZ_JACHFL010000011.1, forward strand.
CCTTCCAGCTGAGATAGGGCACCATTGGTTCGAGGGGCGCAGGTTCTTGACGGTCAGCTCACGAGCTGCCACTCCTCGTCCATGAAGCAGACTCCATGCTGACCGTTTCGCATCGCGCTACCCTTTCTGCATGTGGGAAGCCCATCCAGAGGTGCTCGTCACCGATCTCGGGGACGAACTCGTCCTGATGCACACCGGAAGCAGTCAGATGTTCCAGCTCAATGGCTCAGGGCGAGTCGTGTGGCAGGCCCTGCCCGCAACGACCAGGCAGATCGCCTCGACGTTGACAGGAGCTTTTGAGGTGGAGGATTCGCAGGCCGAAAGGGACGCTGATACCCTCCTTGCGGACCTCGAAGCCAAAAACCTGATTCAGCGCAGATGACCCGGGGGGCACAGGACTTTCTGAGCCTCGACGCTCTGGTGACCACCAGCGGGATTGGCGAGGACGTGCTGGGGCCCTTGCGGCAGCAGTGGGGATACGCCGGAGTGAGCTCACCGTCCCGCAAGATCATCTTGCGCTACGGATCCCTTGCTCCTGTGCCACCCGTGGCACCTGTGGAAGTGATGGTGGCACGCATGCCCCTCCCCGTCAGGGTGAGAGGTGATGAGCTGTGGCTGGGAGAGGCGCTGCATCTGGAGGTCCAGGGCGGCGACGTCTGCCTGACTCTGGGAAACCATCCGGTTCCAGCAGAGGCCTGGTTTCTCGCCTGGACTGAGGCACACCGTGCTGGGGGATGGCTGCCCCTGCACTCTGCCGTCCTGATGCAGGGCGAGCAGGCGGTAGGCCTGACGGGCGTCAGTGGGGCAGGAAAAAGTACGGCTGCCCTTCGTCTCGCGGGGCTGGGCGTCACCATTCTCTCCGAGGACCAAGCCTGGGTCCGGCCGGAAGACCAGCGGGTGGTGGGGTTCGATCAACACCTGCGGGCCTTTGACGACAGCGTGCGGACCTTTGCGCCTCACCTGCTGTCGCAAGCGGCAGGCCACGACGCCTACGGCAAATTGCTGTTGCCGCTCACGCATCCAGGCGCTCAGGCAACGCTCCAGAGCCTGTTGGTCTTCGGTCTTTCCCCAGAGCCCAGTCTCGCCGAGCGGATTCGCGCTTTATGGGACGCCACTGGAGTTCCCCTGACACAGACGGGCCGTCAAGCCACGGCGTCCGGAGTTGGTGTCCTGCTGCGTCATCTCCACATTCAAGGCGTCACCCGAGAGGACGTGCTGAGAGTTGTCAGGCCCAGGCTTGGCCTGGACAACTGGGATCAATCCGGATCCTAAAGCGTTTCCTTGAAGCCTTGCCGATACTCCCACTTGCTGGATTCGTTCAGCGCGGGGAGATGACCTCGCACCATGCGTACCCCACAATATTCGTTTTCGTGTGAATGGCGTCGCTCACGTGTCCGCCAGGTGATCCAAATGGCAGGTGGCGTAGACGCGGGGAGGCCAACACGATCTCCCATACGATTTCTGGCGAAGGGAGGAATCTGTGTGTCCACTGGGCCAGATGCAGTTGGGGGTCGTGCCCTGGCCAGGTCGCTCGCATGCCATCACAACGTCTTGCTGTTCAGCCCACCCGAGGTGGGTCCTGCACCTCCGGATATCTCAACATTTCTTTGAAGCGCAGATGGTTGAGAGGCTCGCCATAGTTCTTCAGGGGTGCGTGGAGTTCTTCGATCCATGCATGTCCCTGGATGCCCTGTTCGTCACGGTGGACGCCGCTGATAAAGACGGCCGGAAAGCCACGTCGCCGCAACGCCCGATACGTCGCATAGGCCCGCGGCACACAAGTGCCGCGCAGGGATTGGCGAGGGTAGAACAGCTTCGTCAGCACACGAACGCCCGCGACGATGTCCATCACGGCCGCTGCCGATACGGTGCGCCCGGGCGGAATCGGCGTCCACCTGTCCAGATGTTCTCGGGGATCACCGCCTGCGCGGACCGCCTGCCAGGCAGCCAGGACGTCAGGCAACAGCCCAGGCAGGCGAGTGAGCTTGCGCAGCCGAGGACGCCAAGCGACCGACCAGGGAAACCACCAGGTGAACCAGCGGGCGCGGAGCGTGTGATGGCCGTCGCGTTGGGCAGCGGTCTTCAGGCGCCACAGGGTCGGCGAGTTCCACGCAAAAGAATGACGCTCTGGATCGCAGACGGAACGGAAGGCGGCCCAGGTGTTCGGTCCTCCAAGGGACTGTGCCCGGGCGGCCAGGGCGTCCCAGGTCAAGCCATACTTGGACATCAGCAAACGTGTATCAGGATAATCCGCTGCTTTCAGGTGGCCCACATCGTTGCCCCATTGCCGGGCCAGCGCAACGTTGACCACAACAGCGTCCTCTGGGTGTGGGCGCCAGATGGGGATGCCGCTCCAGTCCACCCTCAGCGCTCTGGCCCACACCTGCTGAGTGATGGAGCGAACCTGGTCTTGAGGACGGCGGTGGTGAGGACCACCAAACCATGCGAGCGCGAACCGGTGAAGGTCAATTCGGGTGTGCTGGCCCATCAGGCGTCCGCTTTCATGGGTCCACTGCCCAGGGAGGGCGTGAAATCCGTCGCTGCGCCATCCATGCGCCAGGGCGATATGAACGGCGCGGGTCAGCTGTGCCGGGTCATTCGGCAACAGGACATCAACGTCTCCGTAAAACCGTTCTCCGGGCGTCGCGTACTCAAATTCAGCGAGCGCAAACCCCTTGAACAGGAGCACCGGGATGTCTTCCTGGGCCCAGGCCGCCAATAGAGGTCTCAATTCTGCCCGGATGGCGGCGTGCCGCAATCCAAGTTGCAGATGTCGGTGTTGCAGCTTTGCCCTGAGTGGATGCCCTTGGGGGAGACGGGCCCGCACTTCACCGGCGATCTGCGCCTGGAGCAGGTGCGGCAGGTCATCCTCCGCCACATCCGGGGGATCGGTCGTGAGCGCCCGGACAATGACGTTCCGATCAAGAGTGACCATAGGACCCACTATCGCCCATCAACGGGTGACTCTTCGGCAAACAGTCTCGTGAGGAAAGCGGGGACCTCGGGAAACGTCCAGGCATGCATCTTGATAACGGGCCCCGTGGTGGGTGCGTTGAAGACGGGCGCCCGCGCTCGAGATTAATGCTGATGAATCAGGGTCCGGTGGGCCAGTTCGGACAGCAGGCTACGCAGATCAGCGCGGGCCTGGTCGGCGTCAAGGCCATAGGTGGTGATCAGCAGCTGTTCCAGGGTGTCTTCCGTGGCTGGCAGGGCCTGCCAGATCACACGGCCTGAATCGTTGAGGCTGAACATTTCGCCGAGACCAGCGTGCATTAGCACCATCTCATCCCCCAGGTCCGTCTCTAGGACATTTGCTTCCTTCGTCCACATGGTTGGTCAAGGATAAGGCACGATCTGCTGTCGGGGTTTTCAGCCTTCAGGCCGTTCCTGCCACTCTTCGAGCGGTGAGCGGAAGGAGGCCCTCCTAAAACCTCTCTGATAACCAGATCTCATCTTTAAACAGAAAGTGCCAGCTCTATTAAATACTTCGCATTTAAAATATAAGATATTTCACTTCATCAATGAATCTCTTCATCATTCGAGTCCTTGTAAGAAAGGGCTGTTAATTTGATGTGTCCGCATTTCATTATCCCGCCAACTTTGGAGGAAGTGTCATGTCTCAGCAAATCACGGCAACCGTCACCCTGCAGTCCATCGACACCGTTCAGAAGCCCGCCTATGAGCGCCCACAGGTCCAGGACCTTGGTGCGTGGACCGTCGTCACCTTGCAGCTCAGCGGCGGGACGGGTGAGATCGGCTTCGGCACTGGCCTGGGCAATCTCCTCGCCGGGAAGCCCAAGAACGGCGGCCTGTAATCGTGCGTGCGTTCGCCGGCCTGGGCATCTCCCTGTGTTTACTCCTCGCCGCCTGTAACCAGGCGCCCAGCGTCACGCCTCCGAACGCGGCGCAGCCCAACTCCTCGATCCAGGTCCTGGGCACCCTGGAGCTGAACGTGGACACCACGCTGGGCGGCCAGGCGGTCAGCTCAGGTGTCATCCCTGGCATGAGCCTCACCAGAGGGGAGAGCGCAGTCTATGAGGACGCGTTCTATCGGTATGTCAGCGTCGATTTCGTGATACGCAATCTGTCCTCCACCCCCCGGAGCAACGTGACCCTGCTGGCCATCGGAACGGACGCCACTATTCCTGGCAGCCCTTACAGGGTGTTCAGGGACGAGAACGGCGAAGGGCTGGATTCAGCGATCGCGGCGGACATTCGTCCGTCTCACGGCTTCGTGGGCCCTGGTGTCCCTGACACGAGTGTGACGCGGGCGAGCTTCCAGGCGTACGAGGAAGGGGACGTCTCCCAGCTGAATGGCATTCGCGACATCAAGAACGCGTTCCCCTGGGGCTATGTGGCCACCCGTGAGGATGGGGGGCGTACCCTTGGGCCCAACGGGACGGCGAACGCAACAGCGAACTTCACCCTTGCCGTTCGCGTCCCCAAAGCCACCAATGTAGCCTCACTTGTTATGGCAGTCGCGGTGGTGACGGACAGCGAGATCCGCACCACCCGTGACGTTGTTGAGCGCAACAAGGACCTGGATGGCAATGGCACCGCCACCCGCGCGAACGCGTTGAGTGTGGCAAACGGGGGGGCGCCCGTCACGGTCGCGACCATGCCAGGAGACCTGGCGATCACGAGCTGCGCGTCTTGCGTCACCACCAACATCATGAATGTCCGCACCATGGGGACTCAGACAGCGGCCAGCGTCCGCCTGCTTGATCCTGCCCACCGGGCCCAAGTGGCGTTGACGGGCGAGGCCGTCGCCAACCTTGGCGGCAGCACGTTCGACGCCCTCAGCGCCACGCCGAATGTCAACGACGCGGGGCAGGTGGCGTTCTACTCGACCTTGATGGGAAGCGCCACCCGTGGCGTCTTCCTGAAATCGGCTGAAGACCTTGCTCCGTCTGCGGTGGCCTGGGCTGGACAGGAGGCGCCTGAGGCTGGGGGCGCGACGTACAACACGTTCGGTACGAGCCCCGTGCTGAATCCAGCTGGTCAGCTTGTGTTCTCTTCCGTGCTGAACAATGGCAGGACCGCGATCTTCGTGGGGACGCCAGACGCGGTGACCCCGGTCGTGATCCAGGGCCAGGCGGCCCCAGGGACGGCCGGGAGCACCTTCAATGTTGGGCTGAACAACTTCGTGTCCAATGCCGCGGGGCAGGTGGCTTTCTATTCGCCCCCCGACTCGTCGTCGACGACTGAACTCGTGGGCATCTTCTCAGGCCAGCCGGGCGATCTGACCCGTGTGGTGGTCTCAGGGGACAGCACTCCAGTCGGTGGGACGTACAGCTTTCCCAGCCCTGTCACACCGACGCTCAACAATGGTGGGGATGTGGCGTTCGTCGCATCCATTACGGGTTCCTCTCGCGGCAATGGGGGCGTGTTCCTGCAGCAAGGCGGGGCCGTCGCACCCGTGGCCCTCCGGGGGACAACGGGCCAGCAGTTCAGCAGTTTCAACACCAACCCACCGGCGCTCAACGACGTGGGGCAGGTGGCTTTCCTGGGGACGTTGAGCGGAGGTGGGCTGGCCGTTGCGATGGGCACCCCTGACAGTCTGACCATCCTGGCGCGGCAGAATGCCCAGGCTCCGAATGCCAGTGGCGCGGTGTATGGGGCTCTGGGCGCGCCGGCGATCAATGGCAATGGTCAGGTGGCGTTTCAGGCAAATCTGAGCGGCGGGACAACCACCGCCGGCATTTTCCTGGGCACGCCGGATTCGGTTCAGATGGTGGCCCTGCAGGGCTCACCTGCGCCGGATGCTCCGGGACTGACCCTTGGCGCGTTCGGGACCACTGTCGCCCTGAACGACTCCGGGCAGGTGGCATTCACCACCACGCTTTCTGGCAACGGTCAGGCCCTGTATGTCGGTACGCCTGAGAACCTGAGACTGGTGGCCCGCAAAGGAGACCAGATCGACACCAACCCCAGTCCCGATATCGAAACCCTGAAGACCGTCAACAGCATCTCCTTCACGTCGGGTTCGGGCGGTCAGGACGGCCGGGCCATGGGCCTGGCGGCGGACGGAACAATCACTTTCCGCGTGACCTTTAGCGATAACTCAACCGGCGTCTACACTCTCCGCTAAATCTTGACACCGTGAAGATCACCTGCGTGTCCTCCATGGAGAGGTGTGCAGGTGATCCTCGTCCTGACGTCCAGCCGCGCTAGGCTGCCGGAATGCCAGCGGAAGCTCCTGAACGGGCCATACAGGTTTGTACCCCTCGTTCTGTGGCGCCATGACCAGCCATCTCGACCGCTTCCTGAGCCTGGACGCGGAGATGCACCTGATCGGTCTTGGTCCGGAGACCAGGCCATGGCTGCGGCGCCACTGGGGGTATTCCAGTGGATCAGACCCCAGCCGCGTTGTGAAGATCCGATCTGGCCCTGTCCCGGACCCTCCGGCCATTAGCCCCCAGCAAGTGCCGGTTGCGGGACTTAACGTGCCGTGCTGGGTGCAGGAAGGGCAGGTTTGGATCATTCGGGACGGTTGTGTTGCCTTAACCAGTTCAGGGTAGGCTGACCGTCCGTGAGCGATGCCAAGCCCTACCGCCATCGCTTTCCGATGATGATCATCCAACACGCCGTTTGGTTGTACCACCGCTTCCCTCTCAGCTACCGTGACGTGCAGGAATTGCTCCACCAGCGCGATATCCAGGTCAGCCACGAAACGCTGCGCGAGTGGTGCATAAAATTCGGGCCTCTGTTCGCTGAGGAACTTCGTCAGCGGGAACCCCGCCGGGGTTCCCGCTGGCTTCTAGACGAGGTCTGCACAACGGTGGACGGTGTCCGACATTGGTTGTGGCGGGCCGTGGACGAGCACGGCTTCGTGCTTGATATCCTGCTCCAGAGACATCGTGATACCGAGGCGGCGAGAACCTTCCTGACCAGGTTGCTTGGCGCATACGGTGTTCCAGACACGATCTGCACTGATCAGCTGCGCAGTTACCGTGCCGCGATTCGGGAAATCCCGAGCCTCACCAACGTCGATCACTGGCAGGTGATGTCCACTGCACGCTGCAACAACGTCATTGAGCAAGAACACCGGTCTACGCGACGACAAGAACGATCCCAACAAGGGTTTAAACGGCGGAAACGTGCTCAAGAATTCCTGCGCTTGCATGCCCGGATCACTAACCTCCACCATCATTCACGTACCAGCGTTCCCGCCACGACTCGAAGAAACAACCAAAACCAAGCCTTCCAGACTTGGTTAACGGTCGCGGCAGGAGTGGTCTGAGATTCAGACCACCCCTGCCCTCAGTCTGCCGCGAAACAAGTTAAGGCAACACAACCATCCCAACAGCTTTAGCTTGCCAGAGCCGTTTTCCGTTCTCAGCGTGGAAGGGTGTCCTGAGTGCGTGACAGCGTCGCCTCGAAGGCGTAACGGTCTCCCCGGTACAGCGCCGTCACGAACTCGAAGGGTTGGCCTCCCTGGGTACGCGTCAGTTTTTTCAGGCGTAGCAGGGCGGTCTGAGGCGGGGCGCACAGCATCTGGGTTTCCATGGCACTGGGAAAGACTGCTTCGATGGTCTGGGTGGCATCTCCAATCTTCAGGGCATAGGTCTCTTCCAGCAGGCGGTAGATGGAGCCGCTGAGGTCATGTTCGCCCAGGGTGGAGAATTGATCGGCCACCAGAAACATCGTCTCCAGCGCCATCGGCACCCCATCGGCAAAGCGCAGACGATTGATCTGCCAGACCTGCTGGCGGACATTGAGGTGCAGCACCCCGCGCACCACCTCATCCGGCTTTTGCAGGGACACGTTGAGAACCCGCGCGCTCGGCGTCAGACCGCGCCGCTCCATGTCCTCGGTGAAGGAGGCCAGTTCCACCACATTCTCAATCAGTTTGGGCTGACTGATGAAGCTGCCCGATCCCTGTACCCGTGTCAGGGTTCCCTCGGCTTCCATCTCGCGCAGGGCGTGGCGGGCAGTCATCCGGCTGACCTGAAAGCGCTCGGCGAGTTCGCGCTCGGACGGCACCCGGTCACCGGGGTTGAGCTCGCCGCTGAACATCTTTTCTCGGAGATCTCGCTTGACTTGCAGGTAGAGCGGGGAAGCTGCCTCAGGGGCCATGCGGCTCATTCTTGGCCCTCCTTCCCGGAAAGCGCAAGGGTGGACGCAGCCCTCAACTCTTCACACAATCGCGCATACCCGGACAGCCAGCGGTGATATTCCGTTTCCAGCACGGCGTATTCGCGGTGACGCTCAGGGTTGGGTGTGGCGACATTTTCGGTCTGCGCTCCGGTGGTGGAGGCGGCGCGCAGGTCGTGGTGCAGGCCCAGTCCCTGCGCGGCCACCAGCGCCAAACCGCGCAACGTGACCTCGGTGCCAGTGAGCGTCAGGTACGGCACATTCAACACGTCGGCCTTGATCCCGTTCCAGAGTGTGCTGACCGCTCCACCGCCCATCACCCGCACCTGCTGCAAGGGTGGACGCGCCGAGAGTGTGCCGAGCTGCCGCACCGCGCCACTGAATTCGTAGGCCACCGCCTCCAGTAGGGCGCGGTGCAGGTGGGCTGGACGGTGCGCCAGGGTCAGTCCGTGCCAGCCGCCCTGCAAGGCGGGCGTGTCTGGGCAGGCGCGGCCCAGTGCGTGCGGTGAGAAATACAGGCCCCGGTTGGGCGGCACAAGGCTGGCCCGCGCGTCCAGCGCCGCGTAATCGCCGCCGCCAAACTCATCCACGAACCAGCGGTGCGTGAGGCCGCTGCCGTTGATGTACATCAGCGCGTACCAGTCGTCCGGCCCCAGTGGGCTGGCAATAGGTTGCAGCGTGAGGCTGGGATCGGCAGGATAGCCACGCGAATACTGGGTGAAGACGCTGTAGCTTCCGGCGATGTCCAGGGCAATCGCCGGATCACTGAGGCCCGCGCCCAGAAAGCCTGCCGCCGAGTCGCCCACTCCGGCGAAGATCGGTACCCCGGCCCGCAGCCCGATCTGATCAGCGGCGGCTCCGCTCAGGTGGCCCACCACGTCGTTTGCCGCCACAATGCGCGGTACCTGATCGGGCGAGACGCCGAAGGCCGCGAGCAGCTCCGCGTCCCAGTCCCGCTGGGCGGTGTGGGCCACACCGAACCATGTCAGATAAGTGGAGTCTATGAACGCGGCCTCCGCCGTCTGGGCCGAGAGCCGACCTACGACGTAGCTCGCCAGCGTGGACAGTTTGGCGATCCGGCGCGCCATCTCAGGCTGCTCGCGCTTCCACCAGCGCAGACGTGGCGCACTGATGGGTCTGGCCCCGATGCGCTGGGGCAGCCAGTCCTGCTCCGCATTCCACACCTGCTCGAGATCAGCCTGATAGCGGCGGTCCAGGGTAGAGGGAAACCACGGCGACAGCGCCTCGCCCGCCGCGTCCAGGGCCATCACGCCGCCCATCTGCCCGGAGACGCTTAGGGCGGCAATGCTACGCTGGGGCACTTGCTCCATGACCTCGCGCAAAACCCGCAAGGCCCCCGCGTAGATTCCGTCCGCCTTCTGCTCGGCCACCCCTGGCGCGGGCTGGTGCATCGGCGTCGGCGTGGTGGCCAGGGCAAGCACTGTCCCCCCAGCGTCCAGCACGCCTGCTTTAATCACGCTGGTTCCCAGATCAAGGCACAGCATCAGCGGGGCGCTCATGGGCGGATCGCTTCCGGTCCATCAGGCCGCGCGAATTGCGCGAACAGGGCCTTCTCGGCGGCTTTCGTCCAGCGCCCCTCGCGCAGACGAGCGTGAACCGTGGGAGCCACCGCTAACAACTCCTCCAGCCCCAGCAGCGGCAAATCCAGCAGCGGTGGATACACGATGATCTTGCCGGTGTAGCGCCCGTCCATCACGGCAGCCAGCCCCTCCCGCGCCGCCCGCAGGCCGCACACTGCCGCGATGACCGATGTGGCTTCCAACTCACCGCTCAGTGTTTTTTGAATTACCCGGCGCTGATCAGCCATGGTGGAGCCGCTGGTGCCGGTAAACTCGGCGCGGAAGTGGGCGACGTTTTGCAGTGGCAGGCACAGGCTTTGGCCTTCTGGAATGCCTGCGAAGAGGGCCAGCAGCCCATCCTGGCGGAGAAAACCAGCAGCGTACTGCATCTCAGTCACGCTGGGAATATTCACCACCACATCGTCAAAACCACCCAACCGCCGCGCTTCTGCCTCCAGAAGGCCCGGTTGCTGCACGGGGCTGATGAGCTTCAGCGTGATGCCACGTTCGGCCGCCCGCTCTGCGAAGGACGTCTTCAATTCCAAGAGCCGCGCCACCCCTCGGTTGGTAGCAACGATGGTGCTGGGTGGAGTTGGCAGACTCAGGGCGCGTTCCAGATGCATCCGGCCCATCGCTCCGCCCGCGCCGTGGATCAGCAACGTGCCGCCGGGGCGCAATTCGGCTCGGTGTTCACCGTAAGCGGCGCTGATGTCTGGTCCTGCCTGACCTACCAGGCTGATCGGTTCATAGTGCAATCGACTGGCGTCCACATTGGTTTCATAGCGCCGCGTGTTGTCTACCGAGACACTCAAGTTCAGCAGCCCACCTCGCGAGAGGAGCGGCAGTGCAAGTTCGGGAAGACCATCGGTTGGGTCAAGCAGGATGATGTCGTCAAAGGTCTGTGAACCGTCTAACACGTCTGCCAGTTCGGCTGCCCTGACCGCATGACCCTTTGTGCCCAGCGTCTGCGCATAGTCCCGCGCTTCTCCACTCAGAACCACCTCACCGCTTGCGAATGTGGGGAGCACAAACCCCGCCGCCGCACTGTCCCCATGAATCCAGAGGCGTCCGCCCTTCAGGGGCCGGAGTCGCCGTTTGGGCTGATAGGCCATCTCCACGCAGGCCCACGGCTCGGTGACGGCCACGTCCGCGAGACTGAGCCGCCCATCCGGGTCCAGGTCATCTACCGAAAAGACGTAGGGCCCACCGTCGCCTTCAAGGACATCGCTGCCCAGCACCAGATACTCGGTCAGGCCGCCGGGCAGCGTCACCCCGAAGCAGCGGCGCTCGCCCCCCACGAACGCGTCGGGTTGCAGGGCCAGCCGCTGACCCACCCGGTACGTCCCGCGCCGCTGCTGACCCACCGCCACCACGGTCAGCGCGACTTCATGGCCCAGGCGGGTAGGCTGCGCCGCCAGGTCACGTCCGCGCAGCAGGGGATAGCTGGCTCCCAGCCGCAGCATCTTGCCATCCGAGGCGCACAGCGTCACCGCGTCCACCCTGACGAGCAGCTCATCAGGGCCAGGGTTGGGAATGGCTTCCAACACCGGCTGTCCACCAACGCCCACGCCGCTCAGTCCGCCTCCGAAGAACGGCCATGAGAGCATGGGATCCTCCACCTGGGCACACTTCACGAGGACACCAGCACCCCACCGTCCACTGCAATTGCTTGTCCAGTGATCAGGCGGCTTCCTTTGGAGGCCAGAAATTCTGCCAGCGCGTTCAAGTCTTCCACGGTGGTCAGCTCGTGCATAGGGATCTTGGCGGTCCGCTCCGCCAGGTATGCCTCGCGGGTGATACCGCGCTCCCCAGCCGTTTTCTCAGCGTATTCGAGCTGCATAGGGGTGAGGGTCACGCCGGGACAGATGGCGTTCACCGTGATGCCGGATTCGGCCAGCAGCAGCGCCAGGCAGCGGGTATACATCACTACCGCCGCTTTGGTCACGCGGTAGGGAATGACATGTGCTCCAGCCCGGAACCCGTTGTAGGACGCAGTGGTCAGGATACGCCCCTGTTTGCGTGCCATCATGCTGGGGATAAAGGCCCGGCAGGTGTACGCCACGCCCTTGACGTTTACGTCCAGCGATAGGTCCCAGTCAGCAGGCTGCACATCAAAGTAATCGGCGGGACTCAGTACCCCGGCGTTGGCAAAGACCACATCCACCTGTCCGAAAGCGTCCAGTACCTGCGCCGCGACGCTCTGGGTGGCGGCAAAGTCGCTCACGTCCAGTGCGAAGCTAAGGGCCTGACCGCCGGCCGTGCGGATGTCCTGCGCTGTGGTCTCAGCGGCCTGTCCGTTCAGGTCCGCCACTGCCACGCCGTAGCCCAGCCCTGAGAAATGCAGAGCAAAGGCCCGCCCGATGCCGCTGCCGCCTCCCGTGACGAAAATGAATTCACCATTCCCCATATCTCTCCTAGAGCTGAATCTTTGCAGCGAGTCGCCTGGCTGACACTCTGTTATCCCGTCTGCGTGTCTTGGTCTATACCATTTTAAGTCCTGCCGACTGTAGCAGTCGATGAGGCGGAGGGTCAAATGCGGGCGCTGCGTGGTGTTGGTATCAGCCGTTTTCAACGTTCTTCCGGGGATTAAGGGTTAAATTGCAATGTCATTGCCCTGCAACAATATGTGGTCCTTAAGTGAGTCTTGACGAACGTGGGGCAACCTGTTAGGCTCCACGCATCAACAATGGTATAGACCAAACGTCGAAAAGCGAAGTGGTTAGAGGCGAGACGATCAGAGGATCCAGGCGGCTGTTGCCCATGCCGCGTTATTTTCCCCACCTGCTCCGAGGTCAGCATGACTATTCAATTGGATGGCCCCGCCAGCGACATTGCCCAGCGCCTACCCTCCAACTACGACAAGTTCCCGAAGATCGCCGTGCCCGGTCAGCAGGCGTGGCGTGGCTGGCCCCAGGTGCTGTCCGAACTGCGCCGTCACGCCGGTCAGCAGACCGGAGCGCCGTTGATCGTGGTGGACACCTATCCCGGCACCGATCTGAACGAACTCCAGGCCGCTGCCGCCCAGCAGTGGCCTGACTACGAACTGATTGACGCTGAGGAGGCCGCCCTGGACGGTGACAGCCTTGGCGCGCTGTTGAAACGCTTCCTGACGCCTGACCGAGTGCTGGGTGTGATGGCGCCGCACACGCTGCGCGAGTTTTACGACGCCGACAAATTGGAAGCTCTCGCCGCACGGCTGACCCGCCGCACCCAGCCCACGCTGGTCTACGGCTGGGGCGCGTCGCTGGCAGCTCCGGACCCCGCAGTGCTGGTGCTGGCCGATCTGGCCCGCTGGGAAATTCAGATGCGGCTGCGAAGCGGTCAGGGCAACTGGCACGCGGGCAACGGCGGTGAGGACATCCTCCGCAAATACAAACGCGGCTTCTTCGTGGAGTGGCGGGTGGCAGACCGCCACAAACAAAGTCTCAGTGGCCAGATGGATTTTTATCTGGAGACCAATACAGCGGGCCAGCCGATGATGATTGCGCGTGCCGCGTACGAGGCCAGCCTGAACGCCGCTGCCTCGCGCCCCTTCCGCACGGTGCCGTTCTTTGACCCCGGCATATGGGGTGGGCAATGGCTCAGAGAAGTCTGCGATCTGGACCGGGGTACGGACAACTTCGCATGGGGCTTCGACGGCGTGCCGGAAGAAAATAGCGTGCTGTTTGATTATGGACGCGAGGACGGCGCGGCGCTGGAAATGCCCGCCCAGAATCTGGTGCTGGAGCGGCCCCGCGAACTACTGGGCGAGATCACCCATGCCCGCTTCGGCACGGAATTTCCGATTCGCTTCGATTTTCTGGACACCATCCAAGGCGGCAACCTCTCGCTGCAAGTCCATCCGCTGACCGCCTACATCCAGCAGCATTTCGGCATGTCTTACACCCAGGACGAGAGCTACTACCTGTTAGATGCGGACGAGACTGCGCTGGTGTACCTGGGCCTGAAAAACGGCGTTGACAAGCAGCAGATGCTCGCTGATCTGCAAAACGCGCAGCAGACCGGACACTTTGACGCCGAACGCTATGTCAACGCTCTGCCCGCCCGCAAACACGATCACTTCTCCATTCCAGCAGGCACGGTCCACTGCTCCGGCAGCGGCGCGATGGTCCTGGAAATCTCGGCCACACCGTACATCTTTACCTTCAAGCTGTGGGACTGGGGCCGGGTGGGCCTGGACGGTCAGCCGCGCCCCATTCACCTTCAGCATGGGGCGGCCAATATCCAGTGGGAGCGCGACGCCGATTGGGTGGAGAAAAATCTGCTGCACCTCACCCAGCCTGTCGGCAGCGGCGAGGGCTGGCGCGAGGAAAGCACCGGACTGAGCGAGCTGGAATTTATCGAGACCCGCCGCCACTGGTTCAGCGTGCCTGTGCATCACGATACCCACGGCACCGTGAATATTCTCAATCTGGTCGAGGGCCGTGAAGCGGTGGTGCAAAGCCCTACGGGTGCCTTTGAACCGTTCACGGTGCATTACGCCGAGACTTTTATCGTTCCTGCCGCTGTCGGGGAGTACGTCATCCGGCCTGCTGTGGAAGATCAGGAAGTCGCTACCATCAAGGCCTACGTGCGCGGGACCGGGCGGTGAACACCCCTACCCTCGCTCCGCTGCGCCCACAGGTGGAGGCCTTTTTGTCCTCTGCTCTGCCGCTGTGGTTCAAGGAGGGTCTGGATTCGGCACAGGGCATGTTCGTGGAAGCGCTGAGCTTCGACGGTCAACCCCTGCGTAACCTGCCGCGCCGCGCCCGCGTGCAGGCCCGTCAGCTCTACGCACTGGGACTTGCCCACGAGCGGGGTGAATTCGTTGGCTCCGCCCAGAACCACGCAGCGCTGATGGAGTGCATCATGAAGTCGGTGACCTGCAGCTACGGCGCACCAGGCGGCGGCTTTTACACCCTGGTCAGCGCTGAAGGTCAAGTGCTGAACTCGGAGCGCGTGCTGTATGACCAGGCTTTTTATCTGATGGCCCTGGCCTGGCTTTACCGCGTGACGTGCAAGGCCAGTTACCGTGACGCCGCAGAGCGCCTGTGGATATTTATCGAGACCCTGCGTGATCCGAACAGTGGCGGCTTCCAGATCAGCGACGCGCTGAAACCTGGGCCTCGCCAGCAGAACCCGCATATGCACCTGTTTGAAGCCTGTCTGCTGTGCGCCGAGTTGCTGGGCAAGGTGCCCTGGATGGCGCGTGCGGACGAACTTTACACGCTGTTGCAGATACGCTTTCTGGATACCGCGACTGGCCCACAGCCTTTCCTGCGCGAATTCTTCACGGCGGACTGGCAGCCCGATCCGGTCAGTGGTGATCATCTGGACCCCGGCCACCATTACGAGTGGACCTGGCTGCTGAGCCGCTACCGCGTGCTGAGCGGCGCGGCGGTCCCCGAATTGCCGTTGCTCTACACGACGGCCCGCACCTGGGGAACGGACCGCACGGGTCTGGCCTACGATGAAATTCTGCCGCAAGGCCGTGAACTGCGTTCCACCAAACGGCTGTGGGTACAGTGCGAGGTTCTCAAAGGTCACCTGGCCTACTGGCGCTGGAATGGCGACCTGGAGGCTCTGGAACGTGCCCAGCACGTTCTTCAGAGCATCCTAACCCACTACCTCACGCCACAAGGGACCTGGTTTGACCAGTTGTCGCGGGACTGTAAGAACATCAGCAAAAATTCGCCGTCCAGCACGCTGTATCACCTCTACGTGGCGCTGAACGAGGCACTGCCCGTGCTGGCGGCAACACCGTGACTTTCCAAGACGCGGTACTGGCGCTGGATATCGGCGGCACGCATATCACGGCGGCAAGCGTAGATGCCAGCGGTCTGGGGCCACAAATCCGTTCTGCGGTCGACGGCGAGGCCAGCGCCACGGAGATTCTGGACATCTGGGCGGAAGCGGCGCTGCTGGGTGCGGGCGAGACGCCAGTTGCGGCGGTAAGCATCTCGGCTCCCGGGCCGTTTGATTACGCTGAAGGTATCGCCCGCTTCGACCACAAGCTGTACGCCCTGACGGATCTGGATATTGGCGCTGCCTTGCGGGAACGCTGGACTGGCACACCGCTCGACGGCCTGCCCATCTCGTACATCAACGACGCGGTGGCCTTCGCATTGGGCGAATTCACAGTCCATCAGGGGAGCGGCGTCCGTCGCTTGCTGGGCTTGACCCTGGGCACCGGTCTGGGCAGCGGCTTCATCGTGGAGGGCCGCCCGGTTTCGGCAGGCGAGGACGTGCCGCCGGGCGGAGAAGTGTGGCAGCTGCCCTTTCGCGGCGGAATTGCCGAGGACACTCTCAGTGCCCCCGCCCTGCGCCGCGCTTACCACGTCCTGAGCGGCATGGAACTGGACGCCCGTGAGATCACGCAACACGCAGAGGCAGGCGACAACCATGCCATTCAGGTCTACCGCGAATTCGGACGCGATCTGGCCGCCGCCCTGCTGCCCTGCATCCAGGCCTTTCGCCCCGATCTGATCGTGCTTGGTGGTCAGGTCTCCCGCGCCTGGCCGCTATTTGAAATGCCGCTGCGGGCCGGACTCGCTCCCTTCACGACCATATGCAGTGACCTGCTGGACGAGGCCAATCTACTGGGCGCGGCGGCGCTGTACCGGCCCATGCTGGGGCTGAGTCCACCGTTCCATGTGCGTTGATGTTTCTGAATCCCAAGTCCTTTTCCCAATGGAGGTTTTATGATCAAGCTCACCAAACCGTTTCCGCTGCTCCTGACCCTCGCCCTCTCCGTGACCGCCGCACAGACATTGGAGCTGTACAACGACAAGCCTGACTGGAACAACAACTACACCAAGGTCGGTGAATTGGGCGCAAAATCTGGCGCGGGTTTCAAAGGCGTCACGTTTGCCGACACCAGTTCCTATCAAGCGGCAGTGCGGACCTCGCTCAGCACCAGCAAAGCGCCAGGACTGTTTACGTGGTGGTCCGGCTACCGCATGAAAGACCTGGTGGAGTCCGGCAACCTCCAAGACCTGACCGCCTTGTGGCAGAAATACCAGAAGGCTGGGGAATACGGCTCAGACCTTGCCAAAGCCTTTACCTTTGATGGCAAGATTTACGCGCTGCCGAACAACGTGGCGTACTGGGCAGTGTTCTACAACAAGAAAGCCTACAAGGATGCGGGCATTACGCCACCGACCACCTGGGCACAGCTGGAGGCCAACAACGCCAAGCTCAAAGCCAAGGGCGTGACGGCCTTCGGGCAGTCCGTGGATGGCCGCTGGCCCGCCTTCATTTGGTTTGAAGAATTCCTGACCCGTCAGGACCCTGATCTGTACGAGAAACTGGTAGTGGGCAAGGCCAAGTACACCGATCCGGGGGTGACCAAAGTCTTCACCACCTGGAAGGGCTGGATTGACAAGGGCTATATGACGCCTGCCAGCACCGGCTTCGGTTCGGGCGGCACCAATGGTATGGCCAAGCTGTTCGCGCAGGGCAAACTGGCCAACATCCTGGCGGGCGACTGGTACAGCGCCACCATTTCCGGGACAGGGATGAAACCCGGCGAGGACTACGGTGTGTTCATCCTGCCCACCATGAATGTGAAATCCAAGCCGGTCATCATCTATGAGGCCAGCCCGCTGATCGTCGCCAAGAACTCGGCCAATAAAGCCCAAGCGCTCAAGGCCGCCGATTTCTGGATGTCTTCCAAGGCTCAGACGCTCTGGAGCAACCTGCAAAGCTTCACGCCAGTCAACAACGAGGTGACGGTGGACAATCCGGTCACTAAAGAACTGACTACCGCTTTGAGCAAGAACAAGCCGCGTCTGATCAACCGCATCTGGGAGGCCACCCCCACCGAGATCATTGAACCCGGCGTGGACGAGCTGAGCAAATTCATGCTCAATCCCGGTACCCAGCGGCAGGTGCAGGTCAATCTCCAGAAGTTGGCCGACGCCTACTGGAGCAAGCAGAAATAATTGGCCCGAAATTACAGAGCTGACAGGCTCACCATCCGCCTCGGAAAAAAGGCGCTGCGACAGCGCGGCGTCTTCTTAAATGTGTTTTTCCACAAGGAGCCTGACCGACCATGACCGTGACCCAGCAGGGCCGCACCCCGGCCAGACCTACCTCTGCCAGACGCCGCCCAGCTTCCACGCTGGCCCCTTACCTGTTCGTGCTGCCGGCCGTTTTCTTCGTGGTGGTTTTTTTGCTTGCCCCCATGCTGTACACCTTTTGGCAGAGTTTTACCGATGCCGACGGTCTACGGACGCCCAACTTTGTAGGCCTCAGGAACTACGCCGAGTTGTTCACCAGTTCCAACTTCACTCTCTCCCTTCGCAACACCGTGATCTGGGTGGTAGCGTCGGTGGTCCTGCCCGTCAGTCTGGCCTTCGCGCTAGCGCTGGCGCTGGAACGGGTGGTGGGCGGCAATTTTTTTCGTACAGCGCTCTATCTACCGTCCACCCTGGCGGCAGCGGCGGCAGGCGTGCTGTTCAGCTTTATCTTCGATCCCACCAGCGGTGTGCTCAATGCGGCCCTGGGCGCTCTGGGGTTCGACTCGCTGAGCCGCACTGAATGGCTGTTCCGCTCGCCTCTGAACACCATGGCCATGATCGCCACCTACACCTGGCAAAGTGTGGGAGCCAACCTGATGATCTTTCTGATCGGCTTGCAAAGCTTGCCGCGCGAGCCGCTGGAGGCCGCCAAGATTGATGGGGCCAGCGGTCTGAAGTTCACTCGCCTGATCACCCTGCCGCTGATGACCCCTTACGTCACCATCGCCGCATTGATGGCGGCGGTCAACGGCTTTAAGGTCTTTGACCTGATCTGGGTGATGACCCAGGGCGGCCCGGCCCGCAGCAGCGAAACGCTGGCCGTCACTATGTACCGCGAGGGCTTCATCCTCTTTCACCAGGGGGTGAGTGCGGCTATCGCGGTGGTCATCTCGTTGATCGCCCTGGCCTTCTCGTACTTCTACCTGCGAAACGTGATGGACAAGGAGAGCCACGTATGACCACGACGACGCGGGGCTTCACTCCACCCAACGCGGGCAGGTCGGCGCGGGAGCGCAAGGAACGCACCCGCATGGTGGCGGGCGGCATGCTGGGCGGCATCATTTGCGTGTTCTGGCTGCTGCCGCTGCTGCTTGTCTTCATGAACGCCTTCAAGGACAAGCGCGAGTACAACATGGGCGAGAGCTGGCGACTGCCGCAGAGCTTTCACCTGTGGGAGAACCTGCAAAATGCCTGGGCGCAGGGCCTGGGCAGTGGCTTCGTCAACAGCCTGAGTTATGGTCTGGTCGGTGCGGCGGGGGCCATTCTGCTGGCATCGCTGGCCGCCTTCGGCATCGTGCGGTTGAAAATGCCGCGTGGGCTGTGGTGGTTCCTGCTCATCTATTCCGGCACCATCTTTCCCTTTCAGGTCTACCTGATTCCGCTATTCAAGGCGTATACCAGCTTTGGTCTGTACGACACCTGGATCGGGATGGTGCTGTTCTACATCGCCATTTGCATTCCTTTTTGTACCTTCGTGATGCGCGGCTTCTTCGTCTCGATGCCCTGGGATTTTCAAGAGGCGGCCAAGCTGGACGGCTGCAACGATTGGATGATTTTCTGGAAGATCATGCTTCCGTTGACGCGCGCGCCGATGCTGGTGTTGCTGCTGTTCCAGTTCACCTGGATCTGGAATGACCTGCTGTTCGGCCTGGTCCTCAGCAAATCTGAAAACGTGCGCCCGATCATGCCCACCCTGGCCGGAATGCAGGGCATCTACGCGGGCAGCGACGGCCCCACATTGATCGCGGCGGTCATGATCGCCAGCCTGCCCACCCTGCTGCTGTTCCTGTTGCTGCGGCCCTATTTCATGCAGGGACTGAGGCTGAGCAGCGTGGGCGACTGAAGGAGTTTCGCTTAAATGGTTAAAGAACTCTGGCTGATCCACCATTCTCACACCGACATCGGCTTTACCCAGCCGCAGCAGATCGTGTTTGAACTGCACAACCGCTTCATCGACGAGGCGCTGGACCTGATGGACCAGACCGCCGATTTGCCGGACGACGCCCGTTTTCGCTGGACCTGCGAGAGTGCCGGGATCGTCTGGCGCTGGTGGGCGCAGGCCGGAGCAAAGCAGCGGCAGCGTTTTCTGGCCGCCGTGCAGGCTGGAACCCTGGACGTGGCAGCCTTTCGCTGGAACCTGACCCCGCTGGCCGACCATGCGCTGTTCGCCCAGCAACTCCAGGAGGCCGGATGGCTGCGTGCAGAGGGTATTCCCATCCGCAGCGCCATGCAGAGCGACATCAACGGCCTGCCCTGGGGAACCGTGCGGCTGTTGCTGGATCACGGTATCGACGGCTTTTCAATGGCGATCAATGAACACTTCGGGCGGGCCGTTACGCCGCGTCCCGGTGCGTTCTGGTGGGCCTCACCGGATGGACACAAACTGCTGACCTATAACGGCCCCCATTACCATTCCACCCCGAATCGGGCCATGCGGCTGGGTGGAGAAAGCAGCGTGCACGAGGCCATTCCTGCCGTGACTGCTTACCTGGAGAAGTTGCACGCCTACGGCTACACCCTGCCGGTGCTGGGCGTGCAGCCCACCAACATCTACTTCTCGGACAACGATTCGCCGGATATTCATCTGTCTGGGTTCGTGCAGCGCTGGAATGAGAGTGGTCAGCCTGTGCGGCTGCGGCTGTGTACATTGACGCAGTACTTTGACCGTCTGCGTCAGGAGTCACTGGAAAGCCTGCCCACCCTGAGCGGCGACTGGACCGACTGGTGGAACTTCGGTGCGGGCAGCACCGCCCGCGAAACCCGCCTGCACATGCAGGGCCAGCGCGATCTGCAAGTGGCGCGCCAGCTTCAGGGCTGGTCCGTGTCATCTGGATCATCGTCAGAGCGGGCCGCCCAGCTCGCGCAGCAGGCCTCAAGTGCGTTGAGTCTGTATGCCGAACATACCTGGGGAGCCGACTGGGGGGCCGCAACGTCTAGCAGCGACGAGACTGCCATTCAGCTCAGCCACAAGCTCAATTATGCTTATGAGGGTGCGACGCTGGCCCGCTACCTCAAGCGCGACGCGTTGTTGAATCTGGCGCGGCAGCTTCCTGGCGAGGGGCCGAGCCTGCTGGTGTACAACGCCAACCCCTTTCCTGTGTCGGCCATGCTGCGTGTGCCGGAAAGTTTGGAGCGCTACACCCCTGACCTCCCACACCTGGCCCAGCGCTTTGATGTGGAATGGAACGGGCGCCGTGGGCAAGAGCGCTGGGTGGGGCCGCTGGAACTGCCAGGGCTGGGCCACCTGAGCCTGCCGCTGGAGCGATTGAATGCTTCCTCGGAAGGACTAAGCCAGACTGGACACACCATCGGCAATGGGCAGGTCACGGCCACATTTGATCCACTGGCAGGCGGCATGACTTCACTGGTCTGTGGGGGCCGCGAGTATGTACGCGCCGGGGACCGTCTGGGGCAGGTGGTGCTGGAATGGCCCACGGTGGGCCGCCGGAATGCCATCTTTGGGCCGCCGCAGTGGGAAGAGTTTAATATGCACGCGGCCTGGCACCACGATTGGGACGCCCAGCGGGAAGTTGCCAGTGTCGTGGGCAACCAGGGCCAGACTGTGCCCGGCGCTGCTGAGTACGAGCAGCAGCTTCAGCTCGCCAACGGAGAGACGGCCAGTGTGCGCTACTGGCTGCACCCGCACGAGAGGGCCTTGCACGTTCGCGTTACCTTGAATCTTGAACCCGACCCAACTCCGCGCGCCACCTACCTGCACCTGCCGTTTGCCTTGGCGGACACGGTCCGCACCCATTTTGAGACGGCCGGCGCAGCGGTGGAGTTTGACCGTGAGCAATTGCCCGGCAGCAGCCGTCATTACGTCACCACGCTGGACTGGCTGCGAATGCAGGACGCAGAGGCAGGCGTGACCGTCGCCACGCCCGACGCGCCGCTGTGGCAGATCGGCGGCTACACCTTCGGGCAGTTTGACGAGGAGAAAGCTGCGCCGTACCACGCCACCCTGAACGCCTGGATGACCAACAATTACTGGGACACCAATTTTATGGCGGATCAGGCCGGAGAGCTGCGCTTTGAGTTCACGCTGGAGTTGCACGCCCCTGAAAGTTTGGCTGACAGCGCAAAGCGTGCCCTACAACATATCTATAAACCTGAAATTCAGCCCTATGTCGCTGCTAAAAGTAGCGAGCTGATCTCACAATTACTGAACCTTGATCTTGATGGAGTACGACTGGTGGGGGCTGATTTTGACGAGACGAAGCGTACCCTCACCCTCTGTCTGCTCAATCCCACAGTGGAGCGCCGCTCAGTGCGGGTTGCGTCCGGTCATCTCAAGGTGCGTGAAGCGGCTTTGACCACGTTGGCCGGGCAGGTCATGACCATCACCGAGCCTCAGACTTTTGAACTGCAAATTGAGGAGCGTTGGTGGGGATATCTAGTTATCGATTGTTTATAAGGTTCTGGCAACTTAACCTTGGTAGGCTGGTGAGCCGTGACTGACCGCAAGCCCTCCCGCCACCGTTTTCCCCTCAGCGTCATCGGCTAAGCTCTGCGGCTCTCTCACCGCTTCCCACTCAGTCAGCGAGACGTTCGGGAACTCCTCCACGAGCGCGGTATTTAGGTCAGCCACGAGAAGAGGGCGGCAATGGAACATCAAATTTGCCCCGCTCTTCACCGAAGAACTGCGCCACCGAGAGGGGACGCCAGGGTTCTTGGTGGTGCCTGGATGAAGTTTGCACTTCCGTCAATGGCGTCCGACACTGGCTCTGGAGGGCGGTGGACGAGTATGGCTTCGTGCTCGATATTCTTCTTCAACGACATCGCGATACCGAAGCTGCGACGACCTTCCTGACCAGATGGTTGAGTGAATACGACGTCCCAGAAGTCGTCCGCACCGATGGGCTGCGGAGCTACTGGCTTGCCATTCGAGAACTCCCGAGCTTGAAAGGCGTCGATCACCAGCAGGTCATCTCCACGAACCGGTGCAACAACCCCACCATGCAACAACACCGATCCACTCGGTGATACGAACGGACTCGGCACAGGTTCAAACGGCGGACACGTGCTCAAGAATTCCTGAATTTGCATGCCCATATCACGAATCTTCACCATCATTCTTGTACCAGTGTTCTCGCAGCCACCAGAAGAAACAATCAGAAACAAGCGTTCCAGATGTGGTCAACCGTCGCGGCAGGGGGAGCGTGATTCTCAGGCCACCCCTGCTCTCCACATTCCGCACGGTAAGTTAAGGCAACACAACCCCACGAAGAGGTTGATCCATTGTCGGGCGGCGCGACCAGCGCCCCGAGCGCGATGGCGGCGGCCCAGGGAAACTCGGGCAGGAGCAGCCGGGTGGTCACGGCCACGGTCGTGAGGCCCACCGCCACCACGACGAGCGACCCCACGGGCCCCGCGTTGGCCCGCAGATCGCGCAATGAGGTGTCGGCGCCGTCCAGCAGCACCGGAGCCACGAACAGGGCGAGGATTAGCTCGGACGGCAGGGGCGCGCCCAGCAGCAGCCCGAGTCAAAGATCAGCATGACGGGGGCCCCCATGGGCGGGCGTGTGGCTCCTGACTGGTCCATGCCCGCCTGCCCCGGCACCACAGCGGGACGGGGGCTAGTCCCGCTCACCCATGCCGCAGTCCGGTGATGAGCAGGTCCACCATGCGGCGGGCGTTGTACTGGGGGTCAGCGGCACCGATGCAGAGGCTGCCCACGCCACGCATCAATTCCTGGGCCTCGATCTCTGAGTGAACTTCACCCGCCTCCACGGCGGCGCTCAGCAGCGCCGCACACACCGGCACCAGGCGGCCGAGGAAATAGGCGTGCAGCGCCTTGAACTCGTCGTTGTCCGTTCGCAGCACGGCGGCGAGCCCATGCTTGGTGGTGAGGAAATCGACGAACAGCCCGGTCCACTGCCGCAGGGCAGCGTAAGGGCTGGCGCTGCTGGACAGCAGGGCGGGACCAGCCTCGGCGCAGACCTCCACCTGATGCCGGTAGACCGCGATGATGAGATCGGCGCGGGTCGGGAAGTGCCGGTAGATGGTGCCGGTCCCCACACCGGCCTTGGCAGCGATGTCACGCACTGGCACCTCCACGCCGGAGGTGACGAAGAGGGCGGCGGCAGCGTCAAGCAGCGTCTGTTCATTGCGCCGGGCGTCCGCCCGTTTGGGCGCCGCAGGTGGCGCCGGCTCGTTGATGTCGGTCATCCTTTCCTCCTGATTGACAAACGGAACCAAGTTCCATATCTTAGCGGCACGTCGTTCCACTTCTTCAGGATACCCGGAGAAGCAGGTATTGAACAGCGGCGAAGGAGAACCCACATGGACGTGCAAGGAAAAGTGGTCATCATCACCGGGGCTTCAATGGGCATCGGCGCGGCGACGGCGCAAGTCTTCGCCGAGGCGGGTGCAAAGTTGGTTCTCGCGGCGCGGTCGGTGGACAAGTTGGACGCGGTGGCCGCCGGGCTGCCGGATGGCACCGAAACGCTGACCGTTCCGACCGACATGACCGATCAGGCGCAGGTGCAGGCGCTCATCAAGGCGGCCCGGCAACGTTTCGGCCAGGTCGATATCCTGATCAATAACGCAGGTCAGGCGGCGGTGGGTGCAGTCGCCACCGTCAACCCCGATCACTACCGCCAGATCATCGAGCTGAACCTGCTCGGCCCGCTGCACGCCATGCAAGCGGTCATTCCGGATATGCGAAAGCAGGGTGGCGGCGTCATCATCAACATCAGCAGCAACGTCAGCAAGATGGCGATTCCCGGCATCGGGGCTTACGCCTCCACCAAGTATGCCCTCAACGGCCTGACGCTGACGGCCCGGAACGAGCTGGCGGCAGACAATATCCGGGTTGTCCTCTTTCACCCCGGCCAGACCGCCACCGACTTCGGTGCGAACGCCCGGCGCAGCAACCCCGGTGACGGCCCGCGCCCGACAAGTGAGCAGGCCGAAGTCATGCGCCAGCCGGATTCGGCGGAGGACGTGGCGCGGCAGATACTGGAAGCCGCCCTTCAAGAACCCGCCGAGGCCGGAATGCCCATGCACCGCTGAGCGCCCCCAACGCTTCAACTTCTGGGTGGCTGATTTCGGCTCCTCTGCGGACGCAGGTGATGGCGGCCATCAGAAACGTCAAAAGCGGCGATCTCCAGGCGACCGCGCAGGCCGTCCTGGCACTCGTGGACGCACCCAAGCCGTCGCTCCGCCTGATCCTCAGCAACGAGACGTGGCTCATCGCGCGCCGCCTCCGCCGAGCGACTCTCCACCTGGGAGGCGTGGGGAACAGTATCAAACGCCGCGCAGGGTGAAATCGTGACGGTTCAGTTCTGCCTCCCAGTGTATGGCGTAGAGGTCACTGACTTCCACGGTGTAGCCCCGGGCCTGTAGCGCATGGGCGGCCTCATGCATCTGGGCGGTGCAAAACGAGTTTGCCTCGGGGTGGGCGTGGACAATCAGGGCATGAGGCATCGGTCCAGCATAGGGGCCAACAGTGATCTGGAAGCTATGCGAGAAGGTCAGCTCCTCCATCCACTGAAAATCAGAATTTCTGGTCAGTGGGGTGACTAGCCGGACCCGTCCCAGGGACAACTTCGGTTGTCCCTGGGGCAGGCCTTTCTGGTCACCCCACGTACTGGAAATAGGGACCTCGAACGCCTGTCAATTTGAGAGTCTTTGCTTCCGGATCGGAGCTACTGGAGCTTGCTAAGCTTCTCAATCCCATACCTGGTGATATCAAGCGCCACAACAATGCCCTGCCAGAGACCCTGTTCCCCCTCCAGCTTCAACCGGTTCTCCTGAGCGACGTGGTGGAACAGTCGCAGCGCTTCCACGTCATCCAGGTCAGCTGTATCTACTGCCAGATGCTCTAAGAACAGTTCCACCCTGAATGCCCGGGTGGTCTGTGGCGCCCAGAACGCTGCATTCAATTCCCCATTCCCAAATGCAGAGAACCGGTGCAGGTTCGCTGACCCGACCGTCCCCCATTCATCATCGACGAGCATCAGCTTGGAGTGAATCCACACTCCATGCCGCTGTCCGGCATCATCCTGGCCAGCGAGGCCGACCAGCGTAAAGTTGGGATATTCGCCTAGGGCGGAGCGGGCTTCGAGGAACGCCCGGCGTTCCGGTGCGGTGTACGCGGCGGGTGACAGATCCGGGTGCACAGGCAACACCAGGGTGACCTCAATGCCTCGTTGAAGCGCTCCATGGAGCGCTTCAACCACTTCAGGCACCTCTAGGTATTGATGCTCCATATAAATCGTCCGCCGAGCAAGCCGAATGGCCCGGCAGTACTGCGCGATGATCGTCCGCTCGCCCATGGCAATGTCAGATGGATGTCCGCCCACGGGGGCATGACCATCTTGATAGCGATTGGGATGAATGGTGCGCTGAATCTGTACATCGGCCTCCCCTTGCCTTGTGGGCAAGACGATCGGGAAATCCAGATCGGCGGCACCACCTTGACCCCAGGACCCATCATCCTGGTCCCGTTCGCTGGCTTCATTCCACCGTTGCACAAAGTTGTGCTGCACGTCGGCTACGGCCGGGCCATGCATTTCAATGTATAGATCGTGATTCTGTCCTGACCCATGATGTCCAGGACTGGCCAGGGAATGTGGATTGAGATTGAGGCCACCGAGAAAGGCCACCGGGTCAGCGCTGTCGGCGTCCACCACCCAGAGCTTCTGGTGCTGGCAGTAGCCAGGATGGGCCCGGTCCCAGCGAATGCTGATCCTGGGATGGAGGTGTCTCAGGCGCTCAAGGTGTTCCGGCGCCCCCCAGAAGGCGTTCGTACGCAGATTCGCGGTTTCGTCGTCCGGACGCCAGAACAGCAGTTGGATGTCTACCCCGCGTTCAGCCGCCTGATTCAGGAAGTCCAGGGGTGTGCCGCGCCCGTGTGGGAAGGAAAACGTGGGCCACATGAAGGTAATGGCGGCCCAGAGGCGGTGGCTTGCGGTCTCGATCGCGGTGCATACCCGTTCGAAGGCAGCTTCACCGTCCAGGAGCAGGTGAAGTTGATTGCCCTCGCGGGTAGGGTAGGGACCGGTGTTTACGAAGACGGCATCTGGCATACGTCGCAGTGTTGCAGATTCACAGGGCCCGTCCGAACGAACTCCGTTTTCCTTTCTGCCGATGGTTCTGGCAACTGAACGGCAGTAGGCGGATCATCCGTGACTGACCGCAAGCCTTGCCCCCACCGGTTTCCGATCTCCATCATTCGGCACGCCCTTTGGCTCTACCACCGGTTTCCCTTGAGTGAACGCGATGTCCAGGAATTGCTGCACCAGCGCGGCCCAGCAGGTCAGCCATGAAACATTGCGCCAGTGGAACATCAAGGGCGCCCCCCTTCTGACTGAAGAACTGCGCCACCGAGAGGGGACGCCGGGGTTCTCGGTGGTTTCTGGATGAGGTGTGCGTTGAGGGAGGTGACAAGAAATTCTGGCTGTAACGGGCCGTCGATGAGACTGGTGCCACGCTGGACGTTTTCTTGCAAGCCCCCATCGTGACACGCATGCCGCATAGGCCTTTTTTGAAAGCCTGCTCGCAAATTCTGACGCCCCAGACACTGTTCATAAGGATAAGCTGTGGAGCTACGGCGTGGCTCTTCGAGCCCTTCCCATGCTCCACGCTGTGGAGCACATTCAGGCGATTTCCTCTACGCACTGCAACAATCTGATTGAACAGGCCCATCGCCCAACTTGGAAACAGGAGCGATGTCAGCTCGGGTTCAAGAAAGCGCAACGAACACAGGAATTTCTGGCCGTGCATGCTCGTGTTTCGAATCTGCACCAGCACACCCACACCACTGTCCCCGCGCTTAATCGGAGAAGGAATCAGTCCAAGGCCCAGCTGGCCTGGCGACACGCCATGCATGTGGCAGTCTGAATTCCAGATTGCCACTGGGTAGAGTTGACCTGCTCAATGTTAAGTTGCCAGAACCCTTCAGTTGACCGCCCGCTGGTCAGCAGGCAGTTTCACCTGCAACCGGATCTCATAGGTGTTAGACGCGCCGGAACGGGCAGGAACAAAAACTCCGGTGTATTCGCTGCTCCACTCTTCCGAGCTCTCGCTGCTGACAAGCATGTCTACCGCCGGCTGACCGGGCAAGACGTACTTTGCCGTGGCACGGTATCTGCCGATTGGCACGTCGAAAACGCCAGTGCCGTTTGAGCTGGGCTGCACCATGGCGGTGATAATTCTGCCCGCACTGCCGTCAATCAAGGCCCCGACGGGTTCCAGGGTGAGTTGTACATACTGCGCTTTGGTGTCCGTTTCGAACGTATCGTCCACGGGCGTCGCGAGCACAGCCGCTCCATACGTCCCATGCTTCCCTCCAGACTTCTCACCCGTGAGTTTCCACTCGAAGTTCTGGATCCCACCGTCGGCACTGGTAAAAGTATTGGAGGGCTCGGGATGAAGGTCTAGGGTATAAATCTGACCTTCGAAGGTCCGTGAGATTGAGGCGTATGCCCGCCACGAGTCATCGGGTGTCAAGCGAAGCCGATAGCGGCCGCTGGCATCGGTTGTGCCGATGATGTTGGCGTTGTAGTACACCGTACTTCCCACGACAACCTTCGCTCCAGCCACAGGCCTACCGCCGCCGTCCAGAACTAGGCCTTTGGCAAATCCGGCCTCAATGGTCGGCCCAGGATCGCCCGGCATGTCCATCCCGCCTGCACCCCCTCCGCCGCTGCAGGCGACCAGACCTGTGGCGACCAACAGAGCCATGCTGAAAAGCGGTGAACGGTGCGTGCTGATCTTCAAATCTGAATGCTTTGTCATGCCTGAAGTCTGTGATAAGGACAATGATTTGACGATGAATGTCCCTGTGCTCTCGGCGACGGACCGAAACGGACTCACTTGAGCTGTGTTGCCTTTAGGCCAGGGCCAGCTTACCTGCCGTAACCGCCCCCAGGCCCTATCGCCATTGATTTTTGATGACCATCAAACAGCAGGCTGCTAAAGCTCTATCACCGCTTTCCCCTTAGCTACCGGGATATTCGGGGATTGCTGCATCAGTACGGTATCAAGGTCAGCCACGCATCGCTTCGCGAGGGGTGCATCAAGTGCAGGCCACCCGTTGCCGAGGAGCTGCGCCATCGGGAGGAAACGCCGGGGTTCCCGATGGGCCTTGGACGAGGACAATACCATGGTCAAGGGTAAAGCCAAGGAGCCGCGAGCCGAGCAATCCCGAGTTCGGGCTGACATCGTGATCCCCACGGCGCGCTGCATCCTGCTCTTAGGTGGCTGGGGTGTCGAATAGCTTTCCAGCCTCACGCGTAGTCCCTCAGCGGACGCTCCAGCACCCCGCAGCGTGCCCGTACGCCTTGTTTTTCAGCCCACGGGTGATTTACGACATCAGGCTGGCTGCACCCGTGTCCATTGTGGCACCTGAAGCGCAACCTACCGGCCACAGCGCAGGCGAGCCGTTCGACGGTGGGGACTGGGCGTCGGTTTTGGGTCGGGCACTCAAGGCCAGACGTAGCGGCTTCACTCGAAAATCACGCCGCCTTTTCTACGGTCAGGTCGTGAGACATGCACCTCTATTTCACTCATTTCGCCTTGGCCTGACCCTGATGGCCCTCGCTGCGGGCCACTCGGCGGGGGCCACCCCGAGCATTGAAGAGTCACCCGTGTTACGCAGCGTGCGGGACGTGGCCGTGTTCGATGACGTCAGTGTAATCGAGGGCTTGGAAGACGCCCTGCAGGGGCTTGCCTCTGGATCCCGCCCTGTTGCCTCCGCGCCCCTGACACTTCAACAGGCGCTGACGAACCTCAACAGGCTGTTGGATTCGCGCGCTGGAATGACCGCGCGGGCAAAGCTCGATGAGGTTCTCCAGGGGCGCACTGCTCTCGAGGCCAGCGAAATCGCGGCGGCTGCCGTGCTTCAGCAGCGCTCCGCTACGGCCCTACAGGCCCTGCTGTTCGCGCACCGCACCGAACCCCAACGCGCCGCACATCTCATCAACATGGCGGGCGTGGCCGACCTCCTCGGTCTCCCGAATGAAGCCCTCGCGCTCCTGACCGCCGCCGACAGGCTGGGTGGAAAGCCCAGGGCGGTCCTACTGAACAACCGGGGGCGCACGCTCCTCCTCCTGGGCCGGTATCACGATGCTGAGGTGGCGTTGCGGGAAGCGGTGAACCTCGACGCTTGGCTATCGGAAGCAAAACGCAATCTCGCCCTCGCCCTCTACGCACAGAAGAAAGCGCAGGAGGCGGTGCGCTTTATGCGAGCAGGACAACGTCGCTCACCTGCTCTTGCGAAGGATGAGGCAGACAAACCGCTGGCCCCAGGCGTTCCGCAGAACGAGGACGACGATGCGGCCAGCGACGTCGAATACTGGGCACCATCGGCCCTGGTCTTTGATCTCTCACGTGCCAGAGACGGACGGCTCCCCGCGCTTCCATTCCCCAAAGACGTCGCTGGGCTCCCTGCCTACGCCGTGAGAATGCAGGCGCTCCGCTTGGAGTATGCGGCCAAGGTACAGGGTCAAACGGCACGGCTCAACGCCCTGGTCGAGCAGCGCGGGCGGCGGGCGGCGGGCAGTGGCGAGGCGACAGATGGGGTCGCCGCGGCCCGCGTCGCCGCCATAGCGCACACGATTGAGTTCTACCGATCAGAGCCGACGGTGCGGGCCCTGTGGGACAGGGTGGACCGGCACGTGCACTTCATGGATCCCATCAACGAGCAGCTGAGCGACGTTCTTGGGGAGTCCACCCTGCGTGAAGGCCCCGAGGTGAGTGCGTGCGGCACCAACCGCCGCTGTCAGGAGGAGGTTCATGAGCGCCACCGC
The DNA here is from genome assembly GCF_014201875.1 of Deinococcus humi. Lineage (NCBI taxonomy): Bacteria > Thermotogati > Deinococcota > Deinococci > Deinococcales > Deinococcaceae > Deinococcus > Deinococcus humi. The sequence continues at coordinate 132,395 of NZ_JACHFL010000011.1, forward strand.
CTGGCGCGCTGCAGCGCGGTCAGAGACGCCTTCGACAAGTGGCGTGCGGGCATGCACGAACTCGACAGTCTCACCGCCCAGGCCTTCCGGCCCACCTACCGGGTGCTGACGGGGCTCATCGGCAACGTGAGCGACCCCACGACGTACGAACTCCTCAACCTCGAGATGCAGCGCCGCACGCTGACGGCGATTGAAACCGATCTTCTGGTTCCCGCTCAACAGGGCGCGGACCTGTGGACCGTTGTTCAGGCCAGTGCACCCTGCGGCAACATTCCAGAACTTGAACCGGAGGTCGCGGTCTCGCTTGACGAGCCTGGTCCCTGTCCGGTCCGCGATCCGTACAAGGTTACGCTCGACTTGATCGTCGCTGAAGTCAGTTTCAACTGCGAGAAGGTCGCCGTTCAGGTGGAAGGGCCGGGATTGATTCTGATCGACACTTTTGGAGAGGTCGAGTACGCGTTTCAGGGCAAGGTGACCGTGTTTGCCGGCGTGAAGGCCGGGCTGGAGGTGGGCACTTACAACGTTGGCCCGGGCGCGAAAGCGGGCTGTTACTTGAGCGTCGACACCTCCGGACAGATCGTGGATGTGGGGGCCAAAGCCTCCGTGTCCGACGGCGGAAAGGTGGGAGGGTACGGGCTGGAGGTGGAACAGGAATACCCCATCAGCTTCATCGTGGAGTGACCGTTGCTCAGCGGCGAAGAAGGGACCTTCAATCCATGGCCCAGGACCACTTCTCCCACTCCTGCAGACGGTGACCCCGCAGATAGGGTTTGAACCCCTGCCGATGCCACGTTGTCCCCCGAAGTGGTCCAGCCCCAAGACGCGCGGGCCGGCGCTGGGCGGTCCTGGTGCTCCATGCCCGTGGCGTGGCCAGGCCGCACCGCATTCCCGCGTCGTCAAACACGAAGCGTGGAGATCATCTGAAGATCACCGACCGTGCGACACCCTGACCTTCCAGGGAGACGAAGTCGCCTCGGTCCCAGGAGAAACCATGAAAACCTGCAAGGGCACCTCCCAGTCTTCACTTGGCTCAAGCGCCGCCCACGTGCGTTCAGGTCCCAAGCGCCGGGACGCCGCCACTGGCCACATGACAATGGGGCCGAATGGCCTCCTTGTCCCGACGAAAGCATGACGGTGCCTGCGGTGAAAACTCTTAGCCCCCAGCGTTGGCTGGTGGTGCGTGTGTGGCTGGAGCCGGACATGGGGCTGGGCGTGTGGCGCGCGTCGGTGCGCCGCGATGACCAATATCTGTATTTCGCCTGCCCACGCGCGCTGATCACGTACCTTTCCACCGCGGTTCAGCTGCAGGACAGGACCACCTGAGGCACTCAAGGGCATACGCCTGGCATAGAGGCGGCCGCCTTCTCCGCCAGCCGGAAAAGGACGGCATGTGACCTGAAGACGCCACAGAGCGCTGCGCTCATACCTCGCCCACGCAAATACCAACTGGCTTGGTCGGCCTCCTGCACATGCTCTGCCGGAATCACTCGAAATTCACGGCTCCCTGATTGCGCTGCTTTCCGAACAGTCCAGAAAATCACCTGAGACCTTCAAAAGAGTGTATCAATGTCAACCCCTGTTAAAACCCTTACACTCAGCCTTTCTGTACTGTTCCTGGCCACCATTGGCCTGTCCGCGACGGCCAATACAGTGAGCGGCCGCGTGGTCGATGAGCGCGGCAAGCCCGTGTCGGGGGTCAGGATCATCATTGCGCCTGCCATGTTCCGGGGCACCCTGTTTGCGACCAGCGACCCGAGGAGCCAGTACCAGTCCATTGAGCTCAACCCAGCCTCCAATCCCTACTGCGTGACGGCCTACAAGAAAGTGAAATACCACGATCAGAAGGATTGCCTGCGGATAGCTGGGAATCCGGAGTCGTATCAGGATGCTTTGAACGCGAAAGCTGGCGTGATACGGAACTTTATTTGAAAGATTCGCGGCGAATCGGATATGCCCTCGTCCGATTACGGGGGCGACACCTGGGGCGGGAACCTCAGCTTCGAGCGTCTCTTCACCGAAGAAGCTCAGGTGGTCGACCTTGACGCAACGATGGAGGTGACCCTTGTCCCGGAGGGCCCGCTGATTGACGGCAGCAAGGGCTCTACCACCACGCGCACCACTCAGGTGACCAGGGGGCTCAGTGACATTCCGGTGGGGTACTACAAGGTCTCCGCCGCCCTGAAATACGCGAACGGGACGAAGACACCGCTGCGGGTGTGTCAGACCAATACTGAGCAGGCGTTGGGAAGCACGACTATGATGCTCTTCCGTGAATTTGACACCTGTGGGCACAGCGGCACTCTGCGTCAAACCCCGATCTGGCTCCTCAAACCTTGAGCGGTCCACAGTTGCAGCGTCCGGTGCTTCACGACAGCGTGACCATTTGCCAACGGCGGGCCCACTGATTACTGTGCCAGGCGCCTGTCCTCGCCGCCCCCTCCCGTGTTAATCACATGCAAGGACCCTGCACCGCGTCTGGTCGTCGGCCTGCTGAGCTCAAAAGCCCTGTCTCACGCTCAGGCCAGCAGAGCACCACCAGATTGTTCGTCGCCTCACGCCTCTGAGGCGATTTGGTGTCAAGCGCTCCACTCCATCAGCATCCACACGCGCCCGAAGAGGCGTGGTGGACGGATGGACTGGGAGGGAATGGTGCGTGAGGCGCTGCTGGGTGTTGAGGGCTGCTGCATCACAAGGACGCACGCCTCCTCGGAGGCCACGTCAGCAGCCAATAGCGGCCCACTTGAGTGGACCCACGGGATCACCCACGCCTCCCGCCTCGAGAGCAAGTGACATCAAAGCGGCACGTTGCCAGGCCTGCGAGCGTGAACGCTCGGCGGTTAGTTCTCGAAGTCAAACAGGGCGAGCAGTGCCTCGTACGCCGTCACAACCTCTCAAGCCGGCCATGCTCGTAGAGTCCCCGCGCACATCCATCTCTATACCTTTGGCAGGTGGCAACTCGCTGTGGCCCATCATGAGATCCGGTTGCCAAGCCGTGTGGCGTGTCCGAAGCGCCTGTGCAAAGTTGGTTCTGATGAGTTTGGTCACAGTGACGTAGCGAGTTTGGCACGGCTCGTTGGGTTTTCAAGCGCCAGATAGGGAATCAGGGCGCTCGCCTCGCGGTCGAGCAGCAGGTCACTGCCCTGAGTGCAGACGAGTCGGGGCATGCTGCAGTGCTCGGCGTGCCAGAAGACATAGGTGACAGTCTGAGTTCTAACGTGAACCGCGCAGCTCCTGCAGACCGGCAGCGAACGTGGCCCCCCAGACCAGACACAGCCCCGCAATGGGAAAGCTGGGCACGTAGCCGTTCATCACGAACGCCAGGGCAGCCGTTAAGGGTATACTGCCCGCCAAGCCCACACGCCACCAGGGCGCGCCCCGTGGGGCCACCCCAAGCACCGTCGATCCCACCAGGGCGGTAGAACCGCCCAAAATGTCGCACAGGAAGCCCAGCCGCCACAGCTGCACGCTTCGGCTTTCCCCAATCCAATAATCACCAATCAGTCCGAGGCCACTCAGGCCCAACCCGGCCAGGGTCAGGGCCACAGCAGAGCGCCCCCATCGACTGTAGCGGGCGCCAAGGGTCCTACTCCATATCGTGACGCCTGCCAGCACCAGCAGAAGCGGAATGAGAAGGGGGCGGCCGTAGACGGCATTGACCTGGTACGGGGCATGGGCGAGGAGGCCGGCCATGACAACACCTCCCGCCGCACCCAGAAGCCCGGTCCATAGTCCGCGTTCTGTTGTCTTGACCGCCGTCAACTCGGCGTGTGGCTGCTGCGGAGTTATGATCCACCCATCGCCAGTACAAACGTCCGGACTGTCAGCGCTGCGCTGCCCTTCCGGACTGTATGGCTGACGGTCCGGCCAACCCCAGTCAGGGTGCCCGACTCAAAGCCCAGGCCACTGAGTTCAGCGGCCGTTCCAGCGGGCAGCGTGAAGGCACCATCGTCCTTGGTCAAGCAGGAGAACATGGCGTCGGAGTCATCTGCAATCCCGGTCAGAAGGACAGTGGCGTTCGGGTCTTTGGTGGGATTCGACCAGCTGAAGGTTGCCTTCAATGTGAAGCTCTCGCCGGCGGCCGGGGTGGTTAGGCGCGGCGGGTCCGAGACCGGCACAGGAACACCGCTGAATGCTGGGAAGCCCCCCGCAGCTCCTGGGATATTCAAGACCAATCCGACCGGCGGTGCGGCCAGTGATTGGACCGAGGAGCGGTAGGCGTAGTGTGGCGGCGCCCCTGTACGGATGAGCTGGGCGTAAGGGGTCTGGGCCGTCCGCAACTCCAGGGGAGTACCGGCGTCAAGGGGGACCGGCGTGGTGGAAGATGCGTTAGGGAGTCCCAGCGGGCCACTGCCGTCTCTCACCACGCTGCACACGTCTTGCGTGGTGGACGTGGCCAGTGTTGCGGTTCCCCTGAAGAACGAGGCCACGACGCTCGTCGTCACGTGCGGCGTCGTGCCGGGCATGGCGATTTCTGTGCGGGACAGAAAGACGTCGCCGACCATCGTGGTCGGTTGAGGCGGGCTGCCCTGCGCGAGAACGATCCCACTCAAGAGTGCTGTCATCCAGAAAACGTGTTTCATCAAGGCTCCATCTCTGTGGTTGGAATGGACTGAGGGCACACCGAAGTGGTCGGATCAGGAGGCGGTGCGGCAGGACTAGGACCCGCCAGACCCGCCAGCGTAGAGACGTGCTACCTCAGGAGCTTGGTGGGCCCCGCTGCGCCTCACCGGGCTGCTTTGACGTCGAAGGCGACTGTCCGCGACTCACCTTCACTGAGGCTGAGGGCGGTTCCAGTCACTGTTGCCGGCAGGAGAAAATACACCCGGAACCTCGCTTCTTCTCCCGGTTTTAGGGTACCGTTGGCCGTTTCATCCCGGGAGACTTTCAGCAGGTAATCGTCGTAGAGCTGGACCTCGCCGTCGGTGTCACGCAGCTGCACCTTGAAGGTATTGAAAGCCCAGTCGGCGGCCTCAGCTGTTTTCGCCGTGCCATTCCGGATGCTAAGGGTCGCTATCAGGTACCGTTGGCCACTGGGCGGGACCTGGCCGTTCACGGCCGCCTGAGACAGCGTAAGCGAGTCCAGCCTCACATCGAACTTCCCAAGCGGAGCGTAGGTGCCAGGCGGTACCGTCTGAACCTCACGGGCGGTCGTCAACGAAGGGTCGGCCGGATCGGCGAACTCGGCGGCAAGGCCCTTCGCTTTTCCGCGCAGGTCATACCGCTGGACTGGGAAGTCGTCTCCGGCGCTCACGATGAGCTTCGGGATGGGACCGGCCGCCGGAACGGCCATCACCGCGTACACATTAATTTTTTGAGCCGGCTTCAAGGTCATGTCGAGCTGCTCGGACGTCCCGTCCCGCCCAACGTAATTGTCATGCTCATGGTTGATGTCCCGGGCATCCACGGCGGTGAACTTCAGGGTGTTCCAGGAGATGTCCTTCGACTCCTTCTGGGGATTCTGCAGCGTGTAGCGTAGGATCAGGAGTTTCTCGCCAGCTTTTGGCACGTAGACGTTCGTGCCTACAGTGACTCTGGCCAGGGTGAACTCCGCGCTATTGAGCGTGAAGTTGATGGCTGAGCGTCCCTTGCCCAGCGTGACCGTTTTGCCCAGTGTCCCCACACCACCTGCCAGTTGCGTGGTGCCCTGAACGACGGGCGTCATGGGCTTGGAAGTCGAGGGCGTTGCCTCTGCGAGGGAGAGAATTGTGGACAGAGTCAGCGCGGCGCTCAAGCTAACAACGCGATGGAATGAATTCATACATCCTCCAAGGGTGGGGCCACAGCCTGTCGTAGCTGTGGATTCGTGCTGCTGTCACGAACCTTGCAAAATGCAGGATGAATTCAGGATGAATGCTGCCTGTCTTGTGATGGCCGTAACGCAAGGCACGTGTATTTGGCGGTCCTGACTGCGTTCCACACAGCGTTCAGTGCCAGCGGAGTGGGCTCAGGCCGAACGAACGGCCTCTGGGCTGTGATCAGCTAGGCTTGAGTTCGGCCTCGGTGCTCTGGTGGCTCACCCTTCACCGTCAGGGGGTGATACCGCAGAACCCCAGTGCAACCCTGGTGAGGGTTACACGTTCACGTGGTGGACGCCATGTCTGCCGCCCTGAAGGGGATGGCCCTAAAAACATCGACCGAGTGAGGGAAGCGTGTCTGAGAGGAAGCGCATGACCGGAGGGAGGTATCACTTGAATCACCGAGTGAGCTTGGATGGGCTTCTTGTATTTCGTGCTCCTGGCGCCTGGGCTGGGCTGGGAGCGGGATGGGCTGGCTGATGACGGTCTAGGCTCCGACCATCAAGAGGATGGACCGCTGCTGGAGGCGCGCAGAATGGCCACGACGATACGGTCGGGGAAGATGATCAAGACCGATGAGGCCAGGTGCCGCCGGACTGCAGGTGGGGCGGTGGTGCATTCAGGGCTCGCAGATCTTGCACGTCGCAATGATCAGTGGAGGTGATCATGGTGATGGGTGACAGTATGGATAACCGCCTGCGGCAATGGAATCACACGCGCCGCATACTCTTGGGCACCATAGGTCAGACACCGTCGAACCAGGGCGAACTCATTCGAGGCAGGGAGGCGGAGCGCCAGCGGGCGCGCGCAGAACAGCAAGTTTTCCGATGTCGTGCAACATCCCGGTGGCGTAGATCCCTAGAGCCTATGGAGAGCGAGAGGGTGCTAAGGGCCGTAAGCCGGGCCACACGGAGGGCGTGTCGGGTGGCCCGGCTTACGGCCTGGTTTTGGATCACGTAAGGTGCTCGCTGGTCTTGGCGATTGGAGTAGGTGCAGATGAGTGCCACGTGTTGACCAGGGCGCCCCCTCCAGCACAAGTTGGGGGCGGCCCGGCTGAAGCGTGGTTTCTGTGAGCTGGAGGTGCACCCCGGAGGTCGGGTCACCGGGAGAGGGCGAGAGGGGTGGAATGGTACGTGGCGTAATGCCCGCAACTGGACAGACCGTCAAACAGGATCGTGATTGTGGTGTTGAACGGCACGGTCTGCACGTCGTTGTCCGCCATAATTTTGAGTGGCGTCCTCGTCCCATCAGCATTCACGACCACCGCGGAGATGTCGTAACGCCCGACGGCGACGTCCTTGACCCCCTGGCCCGCCTTGACGGTGCGCGTCAGTCGCTGCCCGGAACTGCCGTCAATCAGCGGCCCATTGGGCACCAGCGTCACCTCGATGGTCTCGTCGCCACGGACCATGTCGGCATCTTCCGTCGAGGGGTCCTGGTAGAACCGGAGGTCGCCGCCCCAGGTGAGATTGTCGTAGCCACCTTCGGCAGGGCCGGTCATCTTCCAGCGGAAGTTGCGCACGGCACCGTCCCGGGGATTGAAGACGTCAAAATCGGCCAGGGTTTCACCACCCATCCGCACGCAGGTCTTTTCACCGTGATAGTCCACGAGCTTGTACGCCTGCGCCTCGTAGGGGGCCACCGCGAGATTGAGTTCGGGGGACTTGTAGTATCCCTGGGCATCCGTGCGCGCCTTGATCAGGCCCTGGTAGGACGCCGGTTGAATCCACACTTCGGCATCTGTCACCGGTTTGCCCGTTGCATCCAGAATCCGTCCACTGACCGTCCCTGCCGCCGGACTGACGGGTCCTGGGTCCTGGCCGGGAATGGGTTGCGGATTGGTGATCGATCCCGCTCCCCCGCACGCGGAAAGAACGAATGCCATGCTCAAGGGAATAATGAATTTGTGCATTGTGTGCTCCTTTGCCGTTCCGGATCGTGTTGCCGTCCTGAGGCGCGTTGACTCTGGCAGGTGGGGAATGAATTGCGGATGAAGGCCTGTCACCAGCCTGCGTACCTGAACGGTTGGTCCGGGCGGAGGCCTGAGAAGCTGGAGTGGTCTTTTCCGAGTGTCAGAGATGCCCATGGCTGCTCCCGCGGCAAGGACGCCAGCAGGTGTGCTCGTGGCGCAGGAAGTGCGTGAGGCCGCTGTGGAGTTGAATATGAGCCCCGCGTGCCAGAGCTGAACACGGTCTCTGCACCGGACAGGTCGGCTGCCCTTGAGAGTTCTGGGGAAGTGCTGACCTGGGCTTCCTAAACCTGCTTCGAGATGGGTTCAGACCCGTCACGCGCTGTGCCGGGGATCAACAAGTCAGGTGGTATAAAGGAGCGTCGGGTGCTCTAGCAAAGCTCTCAATCTCTAGAGGCAGCTCCACAAGCGAGGACGCTCAGGGTGCTGACGGAGAAGTGCGCACCCAGGATCGCTCAGCCTCGCTTGGCCTTGAACTTCGATCAGCTCTTCTACGAGGAGCACGCTCACCGGCTGGACCAGCGTCTGGTGAGGGAGAGCGAAGCACGCCTCAGAGCAGTGGACCCACTGAAAGTGTCATGAATAAGATCAAGCAGATTGAGCGTCAGATGTAGGGGCGTGGGTCATTTCAAATCCTTCATCAACACGTTTTGCTCACGAGGTAACCCGCTGCACGTATCAGTGGAAGAACCGCAAAATCGGGGCATGCCTAAACCGCCACTATCAAATCCGGACCAGCGTGTCTACATTGATCAGTGGGAAAAATCGGAAACAAGCGTTCCAGATGTGGTCAATGGTCACTGCAGTGATCGCCTCAGGTTCAGGCCACCCCTATCCTCAGACTGCCATGACGGCAGTTCAGGCAACACAACCTTGAGATTTTCGGCCGACGACTGAAAGCGCTCAGCGCGCGGTCTCGTGTGGGCTCGGCGCGCCAGCCTGCTCAGCGGCAAGGCGGGCCAGCGCGTCGCGGTGACGGGTGGTGCGGGCGAGATCGGTCAAGTGCCGCATGGTGCTGTCGCACCGCTCTGTCAACGCGCCGGACCTCAGGACGTCGGTCATCAGCATGGCCCACATGTCAAAAGCGGCGTCGAGTTCGCCGTTCGCTTCCAGAATCGCGGCGGCCTGCTCCAGCGCTTCGGCCGCCTCCGTAAAGCGCAGCGCGGCGCACGCCGCGCGCGCCGCTTCACGCAAATTCGGCACGGCGCGGCGCGCGGCGCCGCCTTCGAGCCAGTGGCGCGCCGTGCGCGCGGGGTTGCCGTTGTGCAGCTCAAGCGCCCGCGCCGCGGCGCGGTGCAGGGCCTGGCGAACGCTGTTTGACATACCCGCACGCACGCTTTCGTACACCAGGTCGTGGCTGAAGCGTCCCTCTGCGAGGATCTGGGCGCGTTCGAGTTCTTGCCACGCGGGCAGCACCTCGAGGAGGGGCGCATCGAGCACGGCGCTCACGAGGTCAAGGTCAAAGTCCGTTTGCAGCACGGCGGCAGCTTGGGCGAGCAGCAGGGCCTTCGTGGACAGGCGGCTCAAACGCTCGCCGATGACTTCCTGAACTTTGCCAGGCATCAAGGGCGACTCGTCACTCGACGCGCCTTTGTGTTCGAGCAGGTGCTTGACGGCTTCGAGGAGAAAAAGCGGGTTGCCACCGCTGGAGCGCGCGAGCCGGGCGGCGTGAACGTCGACGAGCGGAAGATTCAAGCTCGCGAGCACCCGCGTCGTGGCGTGCTCGTCAAGCGGCTCAAGGTCAATCCAGATGCACAAGCCGGCCGCCAGCATGCCCCTCAGCTGCGCTTCCACGTCGCTCGGCAACTCGCCCGCACGGTGCGCAGCGATCATCGGCACGACCCCTTGGTGTGCGTCGAAGGGCACGTACTTCTGCGCGATGGACGCGCCGAGCTCCATGCTGGCGGGGTCGTAGTACTGCATATCATCGGCAATGACGCACTTCATGCCGCGGCTCACGCGCAGCGCCAGTTCACCGACGGCCGCGAACAACCGTTCTTTGTTCCCGCGTGATGGCGTGGGCGGCTCGCTCGTTGGCCACACCTCTGGGAGGAACAGCGCGAGTTGCTCGCGGACCCAATCGGGCAACTCCAGGTCGGGGCGGGCGCGCAAGACGCGGCGCCACGCGCGCGCGTACGTGCCGTACGGCACGTTGGTGTCGCCAGGCCGACCGTCAAGATTGAAGAAGGGCCCTTTGCTGGCAGCGAACTCTTTGATCAAGCGTGACTTGCCGACACCCGGCACCCCGCTGATCACGATGCTTGTGCCGCGCGCCCACGCCTCGTCCATCAACGCCCACTCGCGCTCGCGTCCCGCCAGGATCGGGGGGCACAGCACGGACGACGGCATGACCCGCTGGGCTGAGGGTGTGTTGGGGGTCAGGACGCGCCCACCTTGAATGGTGCGGACCAGGTCGAGGGTGGCGCGCAACGGCGCCACGCCGTGCTCGCGCCACAGCACAGCCTCGCAGCGCGCGAAGGTGCGCAGAGCGCTGTCGCGATCGCCCAGCAGGTACTGCAGCTTGAGGACGCGCACAAACGCATCTTCGCACGCTGCGTCGACGCGCAGCAGGTGCTCGGCCCACGCAAGGGCATCTTCGTACGCGCCGCGGGACGCGTCCCGGTCGCTCAGCGCGGCGAGCGCGTCGCGCCGCCAGCCGCGCCAGCGGGTACGCTCGCCCGCCAGCCACTCGTGAAATTCGGGCAGGTCGTCGTACATATACGCGCCCAACACATCCTCGTGGTGCGCCACGAACGCCTCCTCGTGTCCGAGCAGCAAAGCGTCCTGTACTTGCAGCGCGTCCACCGTGAGGCCCTCTTTGAGGCGCACGACGTCGCCACCAACCACAAGATCTTCTCCAAGCGTGCGGCGCCAGCGTTTCAGGAGCTGCACCAGGCTGTTGCGCGCCATGTGTTCTTTCGACTCGGGCCATAACAGGCCCGCCACCCTGGAGCGCGGAGTGCTTCCCTCAAAGGCGAGAAGCGCGAATACGCCCGCCGACTTGCGGTCCAGCGTCACGGCCCCGCTCGGCCCGGACACGGTGGGGACGCCGAGCAGCGCGACGTGCACGAGGGGTGTCGAAAGCACGCTGAAATGATAGCAATCGCGCCTTTGCAATGGCTTAAATTGGGCTGGGTTGCAGGACAAACGCCACGTACGCCTCGCGGTATTGAGACGGGACGTGCAGGGCCGTGGCGCGCGCTGACTGCGCCGCTTGACGCGCGGCCTCGGCCGCGTGCGGATGCCCGGCGGCGCTCAGGACGGCTGCATGCCGCGCCGCCAAACGGGCTCGTGGTTCCTCCAAGGGGTCGAGGTGGTCCAGCAGACGCGCCGCCTCAAACGCGTGCGGCAGCGCCTTATCAGCCCGCCCCGCCCGAACGAGGCGATGGGCGTGCTGCATCTCGGCCACGCTCAGCAATTCGCCCCCTTCAGAGGCGCGCACGCGGCGCAGCACCGCCTCGCTTTGCGCAAGGTCCGCCTGGTCATCCCAGCGGGCCCGCAGCAAGTCCAACCGCAAAGTGTCATCGGGACCAAGGTGAGCGCGCAAGGCGCCCAGTTCGCGCAGCAACTCGGTCGCGTCCTCGCCCCGCTCGGCCCGTAAGGCTGTGAGCGCCAGGAGCGCCTCGGCGCGCTCGAACGCCACGTCCTGGGCCGCGGCGAGCGCTTCGCATGCCAGCACCTCCGCTTGTTCGAAGACGCCGAGCGCGGCGTACACCGAAGCGGTTTGCCGCAGCACCAGCGAGGCGGCAAAGCCGTTGTACGCTGCGCTCGCCTCCCGCGCCAGCTCCAGCACGTTCAGCGCCTCGCCGTACCGCCCAAGGTCACGTTCTATGGCGCCCAATGACAACAGCGCGAGTACCCGGTTCATCTCCCGCCCCTGCATCCTGTCGATCAGCTCTAAAGCCTCGACGGCGTGCGCTCGCGCTTCCCGCTTGCGCCCCGCCCGGCTTAAGGTCAACGTTAAGTTGGTCAGGGCGTGCATGCGAATGACGGGCCGCTCGGCGCGCTCACTGTGTTCGATGAGCGCCCGCAGGTGCACAGCGGCCTCGCTGTAGCGTCCGAGTTTGCCCAGCACCACCCCGAGGTTTTGCAAGGCCGAAAGCTGCCCACTGACTCGCCCCAGTTGTTCATTGAGGATGGCGGCGCGCCGCAACGCCACGGTGGCGGCGTCCAGCTCATTGGCTTGCAAAGCGACGATGCCTAAGAACTGCGTCAACTCCGCTTGTACGTCTTCAGCGCCGCTGCGCTCGGCGTGCGCGCAGCCTTCCCGCGCCGCTTCAAAGGCGGTGCGGTGCTCGCCGCGGCGGCTGGACAACAGGCCCTGGCAGTGCCACGCGCGCGCCCGCTGCCCCTCAGTCCGCGCGAGGGCGAATAAACGCGACACGGACGCTTCGTATCGCTCGCCGAGGTCGAATTCCTTGAGGAAGTCGCGCGTCATTATGTGCCGTGCGTCAAACGCCCCGTCCAAATCTCCGTGCGCTTCCAGCAGCGCCGCAGCTTGCTCAAGCAGTTCCGCCGCGTCCACGAAGCGCAAGGCGCTCCGCGCGAGGTCGGCGGCTTCCCGCAACTTCGGCGCGGCGTGCAGCGGTTCGCCGCTTTGCAGCCAGTGGCGCGCCACTCGAGAGGGCGGAAAGCCGTGCCGGTCAAGCACCCGGGCAGCGCTGCGGTGTAGCGCCTCACGCACACACGTGGGCAGGTTGGCCTCCACTGCCTCGTACACGAGGTCATGACTGAAACGGCCTTCGCCGAGCATCTGCGCGCGCTCCAGTTCCTGCCATGCGGGCAGCACGTCAAGGAGCGGCTTGCGCAGCGTCTCCGCGACGAGTTCGAGCGTGAAGTCGCTTTGCAGGACGGCCGCCGCCTGCGCGGCGTGCAATGCGGTAGCAGACAAACGCCCGAGGCGTCGCATGACGACATCCTGAACAGGCCCTGGAGGCGTGAGGCGGTTGGGAAAGCCGCGCTCAAGTTCACCGGTCTCGATCAAGTGCTTGACGGTTTCTAGCAGGAACTGCGGATTTCCCCCGGTGTAGCGCTGCAGATCAGCTGTGATTGGCGCCAACTGCGGCACATTCATGCTCTGTACCAAGTGGTGTACGGCGTCAGGTGCGAGGGGCCCCAGCTCGATGACGAGCACCCGGCCCGTCCGCACAAGGTCCGTGAGGGCCTGCGCCGCGACCGATGTGTACTCTTGCGGCCGTGAATTGAACACGATGCGAAACGGCGCGTCCACGTCACCCCATCCGAGCGCGCCCCACATGAACAGCTGCGCTTCAGCGCTGCCATCGTCGAAGTGATGCGTGTCGTCGTACGCGAGCACGGTCATGCCCGCTTGAATCGCAGCCTGCACCACTTCTGTCATGGCTTGGTAAAAGCGCACCCTGTCCGCTTGCGAGGACATCGGCAGCGCCGACCCGAATTCCGGCAGGATATAAGCGAGTTGCTGCGTGACCCACGGCTCGAACGAAAGCTGAGGGTACTTACTCAGAATCTTGCGCAGCATGCGGATGGTCAAGCCGTACAGCACTTGTTCGTCGCCAGGGCGGCATTCGAAATAGAAGTCTCCGCCGTGCGCGCGCGCGAACTCCTGCACGAGGCGCGATTTGCCAACGCCCGGCTCCCCGACGAGGCACACGCCTTGCCCTTTCGCCCACGCTTCTTCCATCAAGGCCCACTCACGCTCGCGGCCCACCAACAGCGGTGGGCGCAATACGGACAGCGGAATTGAGGAAGTTTGCGGTGCGTCATCGATCGGCGCAGCACCCTCGCGGATGAGGCGAGCGAGCTCGCGGGTTTGCCGCGTTGGCGGCACGCCGAACTCGCGTGCCAGCATCTCTTCGCATGAACGCAGCGTCTCCAATGCGCGCGCGCGGTTCCCGAGGGCGAGTTGCAGACGCATCACCAGCACGTACGCTTCTTCGGAGGCGGGATCAACAGCAAGCAACTGCCGTGCCCACCCCAAGGCGCCGTCAAGATCGCTGGCAGCCTCCGCGTCAAGGGCCAGGGCGCGCAGGGCGTTACGCCGCCACCCCTGCCACCGCTCGCGTTCGCTCAGCAGCCAGTCCTCAAACTCCGGGCAGTCATCGAAGTCGAAGGAAGCGAGTACATCACCGTATGAGGCCACGAACACCTCGAGGCGTCCGCGCGCATGCGCTTCACGCAGCGCGCACGCGTCCACGCGCACGCCGTCCGCCAGACGCAACTCGCCTCGCCCGATCATCAAGTCCGACGAGCAGGCAAGGCGCAATTTGCGCAATGTCTGGGACAAGCTGTTGCGCGCCTTGGCCTCCTCTGCCCCGGGCCACAGCAACGCGGCGAGTTTCGCTCGGCTGGTTGGACCTTCTAACGCAAGGTAGGCCAAAAGCGCGCTTGGCTTACGCTCCAGCAACTGGGCCTGCGCGCCGGCGCCGAGCAAGCGAGGCGTGCCCAGCACCTCCACTTGCCAAGAAGACATTGAGGACACGGTCAAAGTGTAGCGGGAAGGTGCCAAGGAGGGTGTATTGCTTCACTTCCCGGCCAGGCATGAAAGTACAAGAGAGACGGTTCTGGCAAGTTAAGTATTTAGAGACACATGTTACTTTATTCAGGTAAGCCAGTTACGAGTTCACAGGATCGAGTTTAGACTCAGACAAAAAGTAGAAGGACTAAATGGGAACTTTTCCTTGGTCCGTCACAGATGTGGTCGTGCTCGAACTCATATTTCACATGACGTTCAGTTAACTTGACACAACCCTGCCTCATCACCTCTTCCAGACGGGTTATAACCGACCGGAAGAGGTGACTCGCCGCCAGGGACGTCCAGACCCATTCGGAGGGTGGAGAGGCGTCCTAGAGTGCCGGTTGGGTTGCCGGGAAAACATTCCAGCGAACCAATCGGCACCCCTTTCCGCACTTTCCAGCCATCGGTCTTTCCGTGAGGGACAGAAGAGCAGGAGGAGATCGGCTCATTAGGTTTCTAGGGCGTGTGCTCATGGGCAAGCGATGGCCGGGATCGACACGTACACTCGGGACATGCCGATGCTCTCCCTCGATGTGCCCGACTACAGTCCCGAAGGTGGATTCGGTCCCGAATGGGACGAAGGATTTCAAATCGCCCTTCGCATTGAGGATGGCCAGGTATACCTGCAAGCAAACAACGCCGGTCTGCGTTCACTCGCTCGCCTGCTTCTAGGACTCACTGTTGACGGCGTGCAGGACTGGCACCACTGGCACCTGGAAGACTGGAACAGTCTTGAAGAAGGATCTGTTCCGCTCACGGTCATGAAGTTCCCGGAGCAGCCGTAGACCTCGCCTGAATTCTGTCAGCGGATCCACGTCATTGCGACAGCCACTTCGAACCACGCTGTGTAATGACAGCGCCTCTTGTCGTACCTCGTTGCGACGCGCCGAAACCGTTTCAGCCACGCAATGGCGCGTTCGATCTGGTTCCGTTCGCGGTACACCATGTGGTCGTACTGTGTCGCGTGTCGCTGGCCTTGCTTCGGTGGGATCACCGCTCGAATCCCACGTCGCCGAAGTTCCTTGCGGGCTATGCCATTGCTCTACCCTCGATCGCCGACAAGCTGCTCAGGGCGGTGCTTCGGCCGTCCCACTCCAGCGCGTTTGACCCGCCCAGCATCAAGGAGTGGACGAAAGCTGACCATTTCGTGCCGCTCACCCCCGGTGAGGTGGAGAGCAAGAGGCTTGCCCTGCCCCTCGCATTTGAGGTGCACCTTGGTACTGAACCCGCCCCGAGAACGCCCCAGTGCTTCATCCTGTTGACCACCTCGTGCGCCTGCAGCGTGATGATGTGCCCGGACAATCGTTGAGTCGATGTACTGCTTACTCCAGTCAATCTGGCCTTGCTGATCTGCGAGTTGCTGAAGCCGTGACAACAGGTTTGTCCACACGCCTTGCTTACACCAGCGGTAGAAGCGTGTGCTTATTGAACTCCAATTGCCGTAGCAGGGTGGGAGATCACGCCAGGGTGCACCAGTACGGAGGAGCCAGAGGACGGCATTAAAGAACACGCGATCGTTGAGCCGCGGACGACCTCCAAATCCGCGTTCTGCGGGGAGGTGAGGCTGCAACACAGCCCATTGGTCGTCTCTAAGGTCGTGGCGGTGAAGTTCACTCAAAGCCTTTCAGGCTATTGAGTCCCCATGAGCACACGCCCTAGAGATATAGAAAATTAGCTACCTATTCGAATAGACGATCTGACCAAACCCACCTGGGCCAGCCGTTCGATCAGCTGTGTCTGAGAGTAGGGAGGACGACGGAGACTGAGCCGGAGCGCTTCGATCGCTGCTTTCGTTTCCTCAGGAGTGTTGACCAGCAGGCGGGTGACCAAATCATCTGGAGAAAGCACCTCCAGGCCATAGCGCTGAACCGCCGATGTTGGGAAGTCTTTCAGATTCCAGGTCACCAGCAGTTCAGCTTCTGCCGTGATGGCCGCCGCAAGGACGTGGCGGTCATCCGGGTCAGGCAGTATCAGATCTGGAATCAGGACTTCGTACCCGCGGACTGTGGCGTCAGGCACCGCGGCTTCCATCTGCTGCCGCGTCCGCTGAAGCCGGTCTGCCGAGAGATCCGGGCGGTCTTCAAGCAGGTTGCGGATCCATTCGTCGTGGATCGTCTCGGTCCACCGGGCACCGATCAGCCCAGCGGTGGCCAGATGCATCAACAGATTGCGGATCAGGGAAGGGTAGAGGACGGAAGCGTCGAGCAGGGCCACGGGACCCATCAGTCGAGGCCCAACTCCTGCAGGTCATCGGCGAGTGCCTGCAGTGCCTGCTGGCGTTGCGTATCGAGGCGGGCCTTGTACGCGAGGACGTCTTCCAGGTGCAGGCGGCGCCGTGGACCGACTTTGCGATGGGGTAGCGTTCCTTCCTCGACGAGTTTGACCAGGTAGGGCCGGCTGACCTTCAGGAGCTCAGCGGCCTGCTGGGTGGTGATCTCTGGTTCGAGGGTCACCACCTGAACGGCTTTGCCAGCCGCAAGTTGTCCGAGGAGATCTTCGAGGATGCTGGCGAGCCGGTTGGGCAGCGGAGCACTGCGGATTAGGAGAAGTTGCTGGCGGGCGGCTTCGGTGTCGGCGGGGGTGGGGAGGAAGGGGGTGGTCATGGCTGGGCCTCCTGTCCCCATCTTACGAAATGAACGAAACGAGCGAAATAAGCAAAATCACCATCGAAATCGAGGCGAGCCGTAGTTAATGTATGTTATCTATGGGGTCATGGGCATGGAACTGGAGGTCTACCGGGCGGAGGTCTTCGACCGGGCAAGAGCATGGATCGACCTCAATCCCGAGGAGAGGAGACGCCGGGGCGTGGAGGCCTGCCGAGACCAGGATGCTGAAGCCCTGTGGAATCTGACCGAGGCTTACCTCACCCTGCACGGGTCCAGCGGGACCGCTACCAGTCCCCGAACCCTCAAAGCATACCGCTGGGCAGTCAACCGATTTTTGGATTACTCGGCACACCAGGCTGTCAATCTGTTGCGGGCGACTTCAGGCGATGGAGTGCGTTTTATCCGGTCCGTGGAAGCCGGAGGGCTGAGTGCCTCGAGCACCCGGGTCCAACTCGCCGGGGTCCGGCTGTTGTATTCCGCGCTGCGGTGGGCAGAAGTCACTGGTGTGGCTCCGTTTGCCGATGTCAAACCGGTGCGGGATAAGACCGCGGCCTGGGATAAGCGCACGCCATATACCCACGCTGAGGTCCAAACCCTGCTGGAAGCTGCAAACCCACGCATGCGCGTCTTGCTGCTGCTGTGTGCCCACGGCGGGCTGCGGGTCAGCGAGGCACTAGCGCTCCGCTGGGAGGATGTGAATCCCGCGGCCCGGGAATTGACGGTTCGGCAGGGCAAAGGCGGGAAGCAGCGGCGGGTGGTGATAGGGGAGAGCCTGGCTGCGGCTTTGACGATTCTCCCCGAGAGTGACCAGGTGGTCGGTGGGAGCTATCCGGCTGCAGTCGAGCGATTGCGGCGCTTATGTCTCCGCGCCGGCGTGCCGTACCGGGGTCACCATGCGCTCCGTCATTACGCTGGGACTCGGCTGACACGGGAAGGGGCGTCACTTGATGACGTCGCCCGTCATCTGGGACACTCTGCGCTGGAGACGGCCAGGATCTACGCCAAATGGAGCGACGAGGAACTGCGCCGTCGGATGACAGGCTGGTGAATGTACTGAAAGGTTCCATTCGATAGATAGACTTAAAGAAGCTATCGAGACGTTTATCGCTCAACACAATGAAGAGCTAAGACCCTCTCTCCATGTCAAGCGCTCAGCCGATGACATCTTGAAGAGTTTGGTTCTGTCAAGTTAATCGGACAGCATGTGAATAATGAGTTTAGATGTCTTGGAACTCGACTGGATCTTCCAAGAACTGGGCCAAAACATGCTTAGTATTATGTTCTTATATAAATAGAGTTCAATCTATTAATTTAAAAACTACTAATATAAAGTAACATGGGTCACTAAACACTCAACTTGACAGAACCGTCATAGGAGAGGCGAGCCGGATATTGTGGAAGACGTGACCCCGCCTGTTGCGCCCCAAGCCTTGGAGTCCCTGCCCACCTGGCTCTCCCAACCAATCGAGAAAAGCCCAAATCCTCCCGTTGACCCTCGCCTGCAGGGCCTGCCGTACCACGAGCTAAGCTGGCAGGATTTTGAACGGCTGTGTCTCCGCCTCGCCCACCGAGACACAGCCGTCGAGGGCTGCCGCCTCTATGGTGAGCAGGGCGACGCACAGGCAGGTATCGACCTATACGCGCGTGAGCTCGACGGTGAAAAGTACGTGGTGTATCAGTGCAAGCGCGTCAAGGAGTTCGGTCCTGCAAACATCAAAGCAGCTGTCGACAAATTCTTAGAAGCAGATGGATTTGTGAGGCGTGATCGGATCTCCATTTTCGTGTTGTGCACGATGGAAAGCCTGCGGGGACAGCAGCGGGACGACATGTTCCGCGACCAGCAGGAGGCGCTAAAAGCCCACAACATCGAATTTAAACGTTGGGATGCGGACGAATTAAACCGCTTCCTTAAAGAGGCGCCTGAAGTTGTGGACGACTTCTTCGGGCGTCCCTGGGTCGAGGCTTTTTGCGGCAAAGATGCGGCTCTCGCTCTTGGTAATCGTCTCGACGCCCCAAACTTTCTACAATTGCGTCAGGGGCTCTGCTCGTTCTACGCCTCGGTATTTGAGCAACATGACTCTGGTGTAGCTCTGACTGACGCCACTCGTGTCCGTGCGCCGTCGCTTCGTGAAAGATTCATCCTACCTGACATTCTCGATACGCCTCCCGACAGTCTGCCTAACGAACTGCCTTACAGCCCAGATGAAATAGAACTCGAAGCCGAGGATGAACCTGATGCGAGGCGCCACCGCCGGGAAGGACGCACCATTCGTGTCTCGTCCGACAACCGGCGGCGGGAACTGGAGAGCTGGCTGATTGAGCACGATGCTCACGTGATCCTCGGGGGACCTGGCTCCGGCAAGAGCACTTTGCTGCGTTTCTTGGCCCTTGATCTGCTTAACGACGCGCCACAACTGGCGCAGGTGGCGGCCCGATGGGGTCAATATATTCCGGTGTGGGTTCCGTTCGCGTTCTGGACGCGCGTGATCTCGTTTGAGGACAAGGACACCGTTTCCCTCCACGAAGTCATGAAGCGGTGGTTGCATGCCTTCAATGCTCAAGACCTTGCGCCGTGGGATTGAGCCAGTTTTGAGTCGGTGGAGTTAAGCCTCACCATAGGAGGCAACCCCATGACGACCAGAAACACCTACACCGCCGAATTCAAACG